>NZ_JBVJFP010000002.1:180098-269342 GCF_055587785.1 Streptomyces sp. NPDC046379 | reverse complement strand
CACGGGCGCGGGGCCGGTGCTCAGCGTGCGGTCGCCGTGTGAACGTGCTCCACCAGGCGGGTCAGCGCGTCCGGGTCGGTGGCGGGCAGGACGCCGTGGCCGAGGTTGAAGACATGGCCCTCGAGCCCGGCCGCGGCTTCCAGCACCTCGCGGGTCTTGGCCTCGACGGCCTCGGTCGGGGCGAACAGCACCGCCGGGTCGAGGTTGCCCTGCAGCGCCTTGCCGGGGCCGACCCGTCGGGCGGCCTCGTCGAGCGGGATGCGCCAGTCGACGCCGACGACGTCCGCGCCGGCCTCGCCGAGCAGGCCCAGCAGCTCGCCGGTGCCGACGCCGAAGTGGATGCGCGGGACGCCGTACTCCTCGACGGCCCGGAACACCTTCGCGGACGCGGGCAGCACCGAGCGGCGGTAGTCGGCGGGGGCCAGGGCGCCGACCCAGGAGTCGAAGAGCTGGACGGCGCTCACGCCCGCCTCGATCTGCACCTTCAGGAAAGCGGCCGTGATCCCGGCGAGCCGGTCCAGCAGGTCGGCCCACAGCTGCGGGTCGCCGTACATCAGGGCCTTGGTGTGCTCGTGGTTGCGGGAGGGGCCGCCCTCGACCAGGTAGCTGGCGAGCGTGAAGGGCGCGCCGGCGAAGCCGATCAGGGGGGTGGCGCCGAGTTCGCGGGTGAGCAGGCCGATCGCCTCGGTGACGTAGGAGACGTCGTCGGGGGTCAGGTCGCGCAGCTGCGCGAGGTCGGCGCGGGTGCGGATCGGGCGCTCGACGACCGGGCCGACGCCGGGCTTGATGTCGAGGTCGACGCCGATGGCCTTGAGCGGGACGACGATGTCGCTGAAGAAGATCGCCGCGTCGACGCCGTGCCGGCGCACCGGCTGGAGGGTGATCTCGGTGACCAGGTCGGGCCGCATGCACGACTCGAGCATCGGAATGCCTTCGCGGACCTTGCGGTACTCCGGCAGCGAGCGCCCCGCCTGCCGCATGAACCACACCGGCGTGTGCGGCACGGGCTCGCGCCTGCACGCCTTGAGGAAGGCGGACTCGTACGTCGCGGTCGGCTGCTTGCCCGAGGGGCTTCCGTTGGCACTCACGGGGCAAGTCTCGCACGGCCCGAGGGCGTGTCCGGCCGGGGCCCGGCGCCCACGGCGGGGTGTCTCTCCCTGCGCGCGGGCCCGGTTCCGCTTAATCTTCCCCGCATGGCTGCGGCTCAGGGACGACTGTCGGACGGCGCTGGCGGAATGGACGACCCCAAGGAGGGGGACCTGCATACGGACGGGACGGCCCCGCTGCCCTTCCGGGCGGCCGTCGAGGCGCTGCGCGCGGCTCGGCCGCGCCCGCAGATCGAGATCGAGACGACGCGCCCGCCGCAGCGGCTCGCCCCGTACGCCCACGCGCTGGAGGCCGCCGTCGTGGACGGCGAGCAGGACCTGGCGGACGGGCGGCTGGTGCTGCTGCACGACCCGGCCGGGCACGACGCCTGGCGGGGCACGTTCCGGCTGGTGACGCTGGTGCGCGCGGAGCTGGAGCCGGAGATGGCCGCGGATCCGCTGCTGCCGGAGGTGTGCTGGTCCTGGCTGACCGGGGCGCTGCAGGCGCGCGGTCTGACGTACGGGGAGCCGAGCGGCACGGTCACCCGGGCCGGCTCGCACTACTTCGGCGGGCTGTCCGCGCGCCCACCCGCCTCGCAGATCGAGATCCGGGCCTCGTGGACGCCGCGCGAGGGCCTGGGGGGCGTGCCGGACACGGCCGCGCATCTGGCGTCCTGGTGCGATCTGCTGGCCCAGGTCGCGGGTCTGCCGCCGGCCGGTCCGGGCGACGCGTCGGTGGTGACGCTGCCGCAGCGGCGTGGACCGCAGTCCCGCTGATCCGAAGTCCCACCGCGGCCCGAAGTCACACCGCAGCCCGCCGTCGCACCGGCCCGCACTCCCGCCGGCCCGCCGGCCCTCCTCCCCAGCCCTTCCCCGGAAGGTCGATTTCCGGCCCTCCGTCGTTTTCACGCCGCGATTCGATCAGGTCACTTTGTCGATACGGCCACTTTCGACCGCACTGCGACGCGAACCGAAACCGTTCGGTCTTCGAATGATCGCTCACCTGTCCGAATTGAACGGATTGTTACTCACCGGATCGTGATCGTTCTCTAAAGCCCGGGAGGTTTGATGCCGAAGACCACTGTGACCTTGACAGCACGGTTCCCCCCGGCTTCATCCCCCCGAGCCGGCCCCGTCCCCGCACCCCAGGAGGCCTGGTGTCCGTTCTCCTCGAGCAGCCCGCAAGCCTGGTCGCCTACCGCCCGAACAAGCCGACCGCCATGGTGGTCGTGGCCGATCCCCGCGTCCGCTCCACCGTCACCCGCCACCTGTGGGCGCTCGGCGTGCGCGACGTGATCGAGGCCTCGTCCGTCGCGGAGGCTCGTCCCCGCATCGGCAACCCCCGCGACATCTGCGTCGCAGACGTCCACCTCCCCGACGGCTCCGGCCTCACGCTGCTGTCGGAGACCCGCGCCGCCGGCTGGCCCAACGGGCTGGCCCTGTCCGCCGCCGACGACATCGGCGCCGTACGCAACGCCCTCGCCGGGGGCGTCAAGGGCTACGTCGTCACCGGCACCCGCACCAACGTCGGCCTGCCCACCCGCCCCGGCGCCGCGCCCATCGGAGCCGCCGCCGCCCGCCTGCACCGCCGCCCCCCGGGCGCCCCGAGCCACCCGGGCGGTTACCGCGAGCTGTCCGGCCGCGAGGTCGAGGTGCTGCGCCTGGTCGCCGAAGGCCAGTCGAACAAGGCGATCGGCGTCTCCATGGGCCTGTCCGCCCTGACCGTCAAGAGCCACCTCGCCCGCATCGCCCGCAAGCTCGGCACCGGAGACCGCGCCGGCATGGTCGCCGTGGCCCTGCGAACCGGCATCATCCACTGACCCCCTCCCCCACCCGTTTCCCGCACCGCACCGTTCACGACTGCGAATCCGGCGTGAGGGCCGGCCCTTCCCCCGTCCCCTTTCCCCCACCTCCGCACCCCCGTCTCCTGACTGGTTAACGACCCTCCACCGCCCGCCGACGGAACGTTCCGTCGGCGGGCGCTTGCCGGGCACCGATACCCTTGACAGGTGACCGACGCCCAAGACACCGCAGCAGACACTTCACTGCGAACCACCGGAGGCGCCCCTCCGGACGAAGGCGGAGCAACTGCCACGGGGGCGCCGAACGCTCCGGAGGGACCGCCGCCGGTCCCGCTGCTGGAGCCGCGCGAGGGCATTCCGCCGGTCGTCGCCGACGAGGCCGCCCTCGCCGAGGTGATCGCCGCCTTCGCCGCCGGGTCCGGCCCGGTGGCCGTCGACGCCGAGCGCGCCTCGGGTTACCGCTACGGCCAGCGCGCCTATCTGGTGCAGCTGCGCCGCCAGGGCGCCGGCACCGCACTCATCGACCCCGTCGGCTGCCCCGACCTGTCGGGCCTCGGCGAGGCGCTGTCCGGCGTGGAGTGGGTGCTGCACGCCGCCACCCAGGACCTGCCCTGCCTGCGTGAGATAGGCATGGTGCCGACCCTGCTGTTCGACACCGAGCTGGCCGGGCGGCTCGCCGGGTTCCCGCGGGTCGGCCTCGGCGCGATGGTCGAGAGCGTGCTGGGCTTCGTGCTGGAGAAGGGCCACTCCGCCGTCGACTGGTCCACCCGGCCGCTGCCCGAGCCCTGGCTGCGCTACGCGGCCCTCGACGTCGAGCTGCTGGTCGATCTGCGCGACGCCCTGGAGAAGGAGCTGGACCGGCAGGGCAAGCTGGAGTGGGCCCGGCAGGAGTTCGCCGCGATAGCCGCCGCGCCGCCGCCCGAGCCCCGCAAGGACCCCTGGCGCCGCACTTCCGGCATGCACAAGGTGCGCCGGCGCCGGCAGCTCGCCGTGGTGCGCGAGCTGTGGCAGACCCGCGACCGGATCGCCCAGCGCCGGGACGTCTCGCCGGGCAAGGTGCTCTCCGATGCCGCGATCGTCGAGGCCGCGCTCGCCCTGCCCGCCAACGTCCACGCGCTCGCCGCGGTCAGCGGCTGGGGGCAGCGCATCGCCCGGCGTCAGCTGGAGCAGTGGCAGGCCGCGGTGGACCGCGCCAAGGCCCTGCCCGACTCCGCGCTGCCCCAGCCCGGGCAGGCGGTGACCGGCCCGCCGCCGCCCCGCGCGTGGGCCGACAAGGACCCGGCCGCCGCCGCCCGGCTCTCCGCCGCGCGCGCGGGCGTCTCGGCGCTGGCCGAGGAGCTGAACCTGCCCCAGGAGAACCTGATCGCGCCGGACACCGTGCGGCGGGTGTGCTGGGAGCCGCCCGAGCCCGCCGACGAGGAGGCGGTCGCCGGCGCGCTGGCCGGGTACGGCGCCCGCTCCTGGCAGATCGAGCTGGTCACCCCGCTGCTGGTCGCCGCCCTGGCCGCCCGGGCCGCCTGACGCCGGCCGCCCGGCTCCCCGGCCGCGGGCCGCTCCCCGCGCTCATGAGCCCCCGCCACCGCCCCCCGGGGCTCATTTGGTCGCCCCGCGCATGAAGCCGTTGTAGATGAACCGCTGCAGCAGCAGAAAGACGATCAGCGTCGGCAGGATCACCAGCACCGCGCCCGCCGAGATGGTCTCCCAGTGCGCGCCGAAGGGGCCCTTGAAGCGGAACAGCGACGTGGAGATCACGCCGAGGTCCTCGGACGGCATGTAGAGGAAGGGGATGTAGAAGTCGTTGTAGACGGTGATCCCCTTCACGATCACCACCGTGGCGATCGCGGGCTTGAGCAGGGGGAAGATGATCCGCCGGTAGATCGTGAACGGGCCGGCCCCCTCCAGGCGGGCGGACTCGTCCAGGGAGATCGGGATGGACCGGATGAACTGCAGGAAGATGTAGATCGACACGATGTCCGTGCCCATGTAGAGCAGGATCGGCGCCCAGCGGGTGTCGAACATCCCGAAGCTGTTGACGATCTGGAAGGTCGCCACCTGTGTCGTGACGCCCGGCACCAGGGCGGCGACCAGGAACAGCGCCAGCACCGGCTTCTTGAAGCGGAAGCTGAAGCGGTCGATGGCGTACGCCGTCATGGAGCCGATCAGGACGGTGCCGCCGATCGCGAACACCAGGATGAAGGCGGTGTTGCCGAACGCCGTCAGCATCCGGCCGTCCTGGAACGCCGTGACGTAGTTGGCCAGGTTCAGCGGGTTGTCCGGCAGATCCAGCGCGCCGCTGCCGTCCGCCATCTCCTCCTCGGTCTTCAGCGAGGTCAGCAGGACCACCAGCAGCGGCAGCAGCACGACCACGCTCGCCAGGACCAGGGACAGGTACACCAGGGCGCGGGACACCGTCGCGCGGGTCATACGAGATCCACCCTCTCGTCGGGGACGAGGCGGCGCTGCACCCAGGTCACCGCCAGGATGATCAGCAGCAGCACGACGGCCGCGGCCGAGGCGAGCCCCGTCTTGTTGAACTGGAACGCCAGCTTCACCGTCTGGATGACGAACGTCTCGGTACCGGTCGCCCCGCCCGTCATGATGTACGGGATCTCGAACGCCGACAGCGAGCCGGAGACGGACAGGATCACCGTGAGGGTCAGCACGGGTTTGATGCCGGGCGCGATGATGTGCCGGAACTGCTGCCACCGGTTGGCGCCGTCCAGCTGAGCCGCCTCGTACAGCTCGCCGGGGATGGACTGGATCGCGCCCAGGAACAGCACGAAGTTCAGGCCGAGATAGCGCCACACCGAGACTCCGGCGAGCGAGGTGTTCGCGGACGTCGGGTCGCCGAGCCAGGCGTGGTCGGTGGGCACGCCGAACACTCCGAGCAGCGCGTCCAGGGTGCCGCCGTCCTGGAAGAAGTACAGGAAGACGAAGCCGATCGCGACCCCGTTGATCAGGTACGGAAAGAACAGCACGCCCTTGAAGAAGTTCCGGAACCGGACGTTGAAGCTCAGCACGGTCGCGAAGTACAGGGCGAGCACGATCTGGACGGCGGAGGCGGCGAGGTAGTAGCCGGAGACGAAGAAGACCTGGAAGAGGTCTTCGCGGGTGAAGATCTCCACGTAGTTGTCGACGCCCTGGTAGCGCAGTTCCGGGCTCACGCCGTCCCAGTCGGTGAAGCTGTAGGCGACCATGTTGGCGATCGGCGCGTAGGTGAAGACCAGCAGCAGGGCGAGCGGTGCGATCAGGAACAGCCAGGGCGTCACGCCCCGCCGCAGCCGTGCGCCGCGCGCGGGCGGGGCAGGCCGGGGGGCGGGCGGCGCGACAGCCGACGGCCGCGCCGCCTCGTGGGCGATGTCCGCCATCACGACCCCGCGTTCTTCTGCGCCGCGCTCCACTTCTCGCTCAGGCCGCCGAGGAAGTCCTCCAGGCTGCCCTTCCTGGCGCCGCGCGCGAGGTCGACCAGGTCCTGGCGGTAGTCGGGCGCGTAGATGCCGACCTCGGACAGGCTGTCGATCTCCTTCACCTTCGCGCCCGCCGAGTCGTCCAGCTCGATGAGCTTCACCCCTGCCTCCTCGTAGGGCGCCAGCACCTCGGGCAGCGGCGCGTCCTTCAGCGGGGAGACGGCGAGGTTGTCCTCGACGTAGCCGGACTCGTCGGTGAACCAGTCGATCCAGGCGCGGGCCGCGTCCTTGTGCTTCGAGTGGATGTTGACGGCCTGGTTGTAGTCGGGGGTCACCGCGGCGCAGAACGTGCCGTCGGTCTGGGCCGGGAAGGGCATGAAGCCGATGTCGTCCGGGTTCACCCCGGCCTTCTTCGCGGCGTCCTGGAACTGCACGATCGCCCAGGTGCCGAGCCACTGGGTGGCGATCTCGCCCTTCGCCAGCCGGGGCTTGGACTCCTCCCAGTTGGTGGTGGACGGGTCCTTCTCCGCGAGGCCCTGCTCGACGATGTCGTGCAGCAGCGTGTCGCCGACGCGCAGCTCGCCGTCCTCGCCCCACGGATCGCCCTCGGCCAGCGCGGTGGTGGCCTGCTCGTCGCAGTGCACCGACCCGAGGACGGAGGTCCAGCCGCTCAGGGTCCAGCCGGCGGCGAAGTTGGTGTAGTACGGGACCGCGTCGGTCCTGTCCTTGATCGCCTTCAGCGCGGCGACGAACTCCTCGGGCGAGGTGGGCCATTCGGTGACGCCGGCCTCGGCCCAGACGCGCTTGTTGTAGACGAAGCCGGGCATCACGCCGTTCGTGCTCTGGCCGTAGACCTTCCCGTCGACGGCCGTGTAGTCGGTGAACCGGTACTTCTCACCGCGCTCGGCCTCCGTCCCCAGCGAGGCGAAGAACTTCGGGTAGTCGGCCTTCTTGATGACCGCGGGGATCATCAGGACGTCGCCGTAGTTCTCCGTGTTCATCCGGATCTTGACTTCGGCCTCGTAATTGGTGAGCGCCTGGAACTCGACCTTCACCTTGGGATAGATCTTGTTGAACTCGGCCGAATAGGCTTTCATCGTGCCGTCCTGCACCAGGTCGGTGCGCTGGGTGAGGACCGTGATGGTCCCGCTCACCTTCGCGGGGTCGTCGGGCGCCTCGGCGTCCGCGCCCTTGGCGGAGCCCCCTGTTCCGGTGCAGGCGGAGAGCAGCAGGGCGGCTCCCGCTGCGGCTGCTGCCAGGACTGTACGGCGGTTCATGTGCGTCAGCTCCGTTCTCGTTCTTGGACGGAAGAGCACGTGCGGGGATGGCTGATTCGGCACTCTGGCAGTGGTTTTCTCAACCGGTAAAGTCCCAATTACGCCACACTGCAAGGACCTTGGGAATACTGGAGCTCGACCGGTTCAAAGGGAGTGCGCGATGCTGGAGGCCGTACCGCTCACCGAGGGCTGGATCCTGCGGCACGAGGGGGAGGCGCTGCCCGCCGTGGTGCCGGGCTGTGTGCACACCGACCTGATGGCGGCCGGGGTGATCCCGGATCCGTTCCTGGGCACGGCCGAGACCGAGGTGGCGTGGGTCGGGCGCCGGGAGTGGACGTACGAGCGGGAACTGCCCCCCGGCGACGGGCACGAGCAGACGGACCTGGTCTTCGACGGGCTCGACACGGTCGCCGAGGTGCTGCTCGACGGGCGGCCGCTGGGCCGGGTGCGCAACATGCACCGCGGATACCGCTTCGACGTCACGGGGATGTCCGGGCTGCTCACCGTGCGGTTCGCCTCCGCCTACGCCGAGGCCGAGGCGGTGCGCGGCGCGGTGGGCGAGCGGCCGGGCGCCTACGCCGAGCCCTACCAGTACGTCCGCAAGATGGCCTGCTCCTTCGGCTGGGACTGGGGTCCGACGCTGGTGACCGCCGGGATCTGGCGGCCGGTGCGGCTGGAGCGCTGGTCGAGCGCGCGGCTCGCCCGGGTGCGCCCGCTGGTCACCGTCGACGAGGGCACGGGCGTGGTGGAGCTGCGCGTCGACGTGGAGCGCAGCCGAGTCGAGGCCGAGCTGTCCCTGGAGGCGGAGGTCGCCGGGGTGCGGGCGAGCGCCCGGATCGAGGGGACCAGCGGCGTCGTCCGGCTGAGGGTGCCCGACGCGCGGCTGTGGTGGCCCCGCGGTTACGGCGAACAGGCTCTGTACGACGTGGAATTGACGCTGCTCAACGGCGAGGGCCCACTGGACGTGTGGCGGCGGCGGATCGGCTTTCGGACCGTGGAGCTGGACACCTCGGCCGACGCGCACGGCACCGGCTTCACCCTGGTCGTCAACGGCGAGCGCCTCTTCGCGCGGGGCGTCAACTGGATCCCGGACGACGCCTTCCCGTCCCGGATCACCCGCGAGCGCTACCGGCGCCGGCTGCGGCAGGCCGCCGACGCGGGCGTGGACCTGGTGCGGGTGTGGGGCGGCGGGATCTACGAGAGCGAGGACTTCTACGACGCCTGCGACGAGTTCGGTCTGCTGGTCTGGCAGGACTTCCCGTTCGCCTGCGCGGCCTACCCGGAGGAGCAGCCGCTGCGCGGCGAGGTGGAGGCCGAGGCCCGGGAGAACGTCGTACGCCTGATGCCGCACCCGTCGCTGGTGCTGTGGAACGGCAACAACGAGAACCTGTGGGGCTTCCGGGACTGGGAGTGGGAGGAGCGGCTCGCCGGGGACTCCTGGGGCGAGGGGTACTACCTGGGCCTGCTGCCTCGCGTGGTGACCGAGCTGGACCCGACCCGGCCGTACACGGCGGGCAGCCCCTGGTCCGGGTCGTGGGCGCACCACCCGAACGACCCGGCGCACGGCACGCACCACTCCTGGGAGGTGTGGAACCGCACCGACTACGCCGACTACCGGCTCCATGTGCCGCGGTTCGTCGCCGAGTTCGGCTGGCAGGCGCCGCCCGCGTACGCGACGCTGCGGCGCGCGCTGCCCGGCGAGGACCTCACGGCCGACTCCCCCGGGATGCTGCACCACCAGAAGGCCGACGACGGCAACGGCAAGCTGCGCCGCGGCCTGGAGCGCCACTTCGCCTTCCCGGAGGGGGACTTCGACCGCTGGCACTACCTCACGCAGGTCAACCAGGCGCGTGCGGTGGCAGCGGGCATCGAGCACTGGCGGTCGCACTGGCCGGTCTGCGCGGGGACGGTGGTGTGGCAGCTCAACGACTGCTGGCCGGTGACCTCGTGGGCGGCGATCGACGGGGACGGGCGGGAGAAGCCGCTCTACCACGAGCTGCGCCGGGTCTACGCGGACCGGCTGCTGACGCTCCAGGTCCGGGAGGGCGGGCTGACGCTGGCGGCGGTCAACCAGTCGGCGCGGGCCTGGGACGGCACGGTGACGCTGCGGCGGATGTCCGTCGAGGGCGCGGTGCTCGCCGAGGCGCGGGCCGAACTGGCGGTCGGGGCACGGTCGGTGGGGCTGGTGCGGGTGGCGCGGGAGCTGGCGCCGACCGGGGCGAAGGAGTTCCTGGTCGCGGACGCGGGCGAGCTGCGCGCGGTGCGCTTCCCGGTGCCGGACCGGGAGGTCCCGTACATGGAGCCGGAGTTCGACGTGGAGCTGGTGCCGGGAGGGATCGCGGTGACGGCGCGGACCGTCGTACGGGATCTGTTGCTGCAGGCCGACCGGCTGGACCCGGCGGCGCGGGCCGATCGGGGGCTGGTGACGCTGCTGCCGGGCGAGCGGGTGACGATCGGCGTCACCGGCTGGGAGCGGCCCGACGTGGACGCCGCCCGGGCCGCCCTGTACTGCGTGGAGCCCGTCCGATGACGTCGACGCCGCCCGCGCCCCGCGTCACCATCAAGGACGTCGCCGCGCGGGCCGGCGTCTCCAAGGGGGCGGTGTCGCTCGCCTTCAACCACAAGCCGGGGCTGTCCGAGGCGACCCGGGACCGCATATTCCGGGCCGCCCGGGAGCTGGGCTGGGCGCCGAACCTCACCGCGCGGTCGCTGGCCGGGTCCCGGGTGGACGTGGTGGGGCTCGCGGTGTGCCGGCCGGCCAGGATGCTGGGCCTGGAGCCGTTCTACATGGAGTTCGTCTCGGGCGTGGAGAGCGTGCTGACCGAGCACTCCTGCTCGCTGCTGCTGCGCCTGGTGCGCAACCTGGAGGAGGAGGCGCGGCTGCTGGAGTCCTGGTGGAAGGGCCGGCAGATCGGCGGCTCCCTGCTGGTCGACTTCCGCGCGGACGATCCCCGCGTGGCGGTCGCCGAACGGCTCGGGCTGCCGGTGGTCGCCGTCGGGCACCCCACGCTGACCGGTGGCCTGACCTCCGTGTGGACCGACGACGCCACGGCGGTCCGCGAGGCGGTGCGCTACCTCTCGGCGCTCGGGCACCGCCGTATCGCCCGGGTCGGCGGCGCGGCGGCCCTCGGGCACACCGCCATCCGCACGGCCGCCTTCGACGGGGCGGCGCGCGAGCTGGGGCTGGCCGGGGCCCGGCAGGTGGCCACCGACTTCTCCGGCGACGCGGGCGCCCGCGCGACCCGCTCCCTGCTGACGGCCGCCCCGCCGGACCGGCCGACGGCCATCGTCTACGACAACGACATCATGGCGGTGGCGGGTCTGTCGGTGGCGAGCGAGATGGGGCTGACCGTGCCGGGCGACGTGTCGCTGCTGGCCTGGGACGACTCCCAGCTGTGCCGGCTGACCCACCCGACGCTCTCCGCGATGAGCCACGACGTGCACGGCTTCGGCGCACAGGTGGCGCGCACCCTGTTCGCGGTGATCGCCGGCGACGACCCCGGCTCCCACCCGGTGCCCACGCCGGTGCTGACGCCGAGGGGGTCGACGGCTCCCCCGAAGGTGTGACCTTCGCCGCTCGACCCGGGGGGACTGGGCAGCTACGTTACCCACAAGTAGCATGGATCCTGAGCGCGCGCTCAGCGCATCGCAGCAGTGCCACCCCGCACCCTGGAGGAGAGCCATCGTGCCTCGTACCGTCAGGGACGTCGTCTTCGTCGACGGCGTCCGCACCCCGTTCGGCAAGGCGGGCCCGAAGGGCATCTACCACGAGACCCGTGCCGACGACCTCGTCGTGAAGGCGATCCGGGAGCTGCTGCGCCGCAACCCCGGTCTCGACCCGAAGCAGATCGACGAGGTGGCCATCGCGGCGACCACGCAGATCGGCGACCAGGGCCTGACCATCGGCCGCACCGCCGGCATCCTCGCGGGCCTGCCCACCTCGGTCCCGGGCTACTCCATCGACCGCATGTGCGCCGGCGCCCTGACCGCGGTCACCACGGTCGCGGGCTCCGTCGCCTTCGGCGCGTACGACGTCGCCATCGCGGGCGGCGTCGAGCACATGGGCCGCCACCCGATGGGCGAGGGCGTGGACCCCAACCCGCGCTTCGTCTCCGAGAAGCTGGTCGACGAGTCGGCGCTGTTCATGGGCATGACCGCCGAGAACCTGCACGACCGCTACCCGCAGATCACCAAGCTGCGCGCCGACGAGTACGCCGTGCGCTCGCAGGAGAAGGCCGCCAAGGCCTACGCCAACGGCAAGATCCAGGCCGACCTGGTGCCGGTCTCGGTGCGCCGCACGAACGCGGAGGCCGGGGAGACGGGCTGGGGCCTGGTCACCGCCGACGAGCCGATGCGTCCGGGCACCACGCTGGAGAACCTCCAGGGCCTGAAGACGCCGTTCCGGGTGCACGGCCGGGTCACCGCGGGCAACGCGGCCGGTCTGAACGACGGCGCCACCGCCTCGCTGATCGCCTCCGAGGACTTCGCCCGCGAGAACGGCCTGCCGGTCAAGATGCGCCTGGTCTCCTACGCCTTCGCGGGCGTGGAGCCGGAGGTCATGGGCTACGGCCCGATCCCGGCCACCGAGAAGGCCCTCGCGCAGGCGGGCCTGTCGATCTCCGACATCGGCCTGTTCGAGATCAACGAGGCCTTCGCCGTGCAGGTGCTGGCCTTCCTCGACCACTACGGCATCGCCGACGACGACGAGCGCGTCAACCAGTACGGCGGCGCCATCGCGTTCGGCCACCCCCTGGCCTCCTCCGGCGTCCGTCTGATGACGCAGCTGGCCCGCCAGTTCGAGGAGCAGCCGCACGTCCGCTACGGCCTGACCACCATGTGCGTCGGCTTCGGCATGGGCGCGACGGTCGTCTGGGAGAACCCGCACTTCGACGGAGGCAACAAGTGAGCACCACCGCTGAACTCCTGAAGGGCGCGGCCGAGCTGTTCCCGGACGAGGTCGTCACCACGGCGCACGTACGCCACTTCGACCTGCCCCTCGGCGCCGGCCGGTTCGCCCTCATCACCCTCGACAACGGTCACGACCACACCAAGCCGACCACCTTCGGCCCGCAGTCGCTGGCGAACCTGAACGCCGCCGTCGACCAGGTCGAGAAGGAGGCCGCGGACGGCGAGATCGCCGGCGTCGGCATCACCGGCAAGCCGTTCATCTTCGCCGTCGGCGCCGACCTCAAGGGCGTCGAGCTGCTGAAGGAGTGGGACCACGCCCACGCCATCGGCAAGGGCGGCCACGACGTCTTCAAGCGCCTCTCCCACCTCGCGGTCCCGACGTTCGCGTACTACAACGGCGCGGCCATGGGCGGCGGCGTCGAGGTCGGCCTGCACTGCACCTACCGCACGGTGTCGTCGGCCATCGCGGCGTTCTCCCTGCCCGAGGTCTTCCTCGGCCTGGTCCCCGGCTGGGGCGGCTGCACGCTGCTGCCGAACCTGATCGGCCCCGAGAAGGCCGTCTCGGTGATCATCGAGAACAGCCTCAACCAGAACAAGCAGCTCAAGGGCGCCCAGGTGCACGAGCTGGGCATCGCGGACGCGATCTTCGAGGGCGCGGACTTCCTGGAGCAGTCGCTGATCTGGACGGCCGCCGTGCTCAAGGGCGAGATCGTCGTCGAGCGCCCGGTGATCGACCGCGGCGACGCCTGGGACCAGGCCGTCGCCAGGGGCCGCTTCATCGCCGACTCCAAGGTGCACGGCGCGGCCCCGGCCGCCTACCGCGCCCTGGACATCATCGCCGCCGCCAAGAACGGCGACCTCGAGCAGGGCTACGACGCCGAGGACAAGGCGCTCGCCGACCTGATCATGGGCGGTGAACTGCGCGCCGGCATCTATGCGTTCAACCTGGTGCAGAAGCGCGGCAAGCGTCCCGCCGGCGCCCCCGACAAGTCGCTGGCCCGCCCGGTCACCAAGGTCGGCGTGGTCGGCGCCGGTCTGATGGCCTCCCAGCTGGCGCTGCTGTTCCTGCGCCGCCTGGAGGTCCCGGTCGTCCTGACCGACATCGACCAGGAGCGCATCGACAAGGGCGTCGGCTACGTCCACGCCGAGATCGACAAGCTGCTCGGCAAGGGCCGGATCAACCAGGACAAGGCCAACCGCCTCAAGGCGCTGGTGACCGGCGTCCTGGACAAGGCCGAGGGCTTCGCGGACGCCGACTTCGTCATCGAGGCGGTGTTCGAGGAGATGGGCGTCAAGCAGCAGGTGTTCGCCGAGGTCGAGGCGGTCGCCCCGGCGCACGCGATCCTCGCCACCAACACCTCCTCGCTCTCCGTGTCGGAGATGGCGTCGAAGCTGAAGCACCCCGAGCGGGTCGTCGGCTTCCACTTCTTCAACCCGGTCGCGGTGCTGCCGCTGCTGGAGATCGTCCGCGGCGAGCAGACGGACGACGCGTCGCTGGCGACCGCCTTCGCGGTGGCCAAGAAGCTGAAGAAGACCGCGGTGCTGGTGAAGGACGCCCCGGCGTTCGTCGTCAACCGCATCCTGACCCGCTTCATGGGCGAGATCCAGAACGTCATCGACGAGGGCACCCCCGTCGAGGTGGCGGAGAAGGCCGTCGAGCCGCTGGGCCTGCCGATGTCCCCGCTGGTGCTGCTGGAGCTGGTCGGCCCGGCGATCGGCCTGCACGTCTCCGAGACGCTCAACCGGGCGTTCCCGGACCGCTTCACGGTCTCCCCGAACCTCAAGGCGGTCGTCGAGGCGGGCAAGCGCGGCTTCTACGTCTACGACAGCGGCAAGCCCGAGCTGGACCCGGAGGTCGCCGCGCTGCTGAAGCAGGGCGACACCGTCCTGACCGAGGACCAGGTCCGCGCCCGCGTCCTGGACGCCGTGGCGCAGGAGATCGCCCTGATGCTCGAAGAGGGCGTCGTCGCCGAGGCGCAGGACATCGACCTGTGCCTGATCACCGGCGCCGGCTGGCCCTTCCACCTGGGCGGCATCACGCCGTACCTGGACCGCGAGGGCGTCTCGGAACGGGTGAACGGCAAGCGGTTCCTCGCCCCGGGCGTGGCGTCGGTCCCGGCGTAACGGGCTGACGGCCTGACGGCCTGACGGCCTGACGGCGCAAGCGAAGAGGGCCTCCGCGCGGTGGTGCGCGGAGGCCCTCTTCGTCATGGGTGCGGCGTGCGGGCGATCCGGCTCAGACCTCCCGCCAGCCGGCTCAGACCTCCCGCCAGGCCGCCAACGCCAGCCCGGGCTCGTCCTTCTGACGGGCGATCAGCAGTCGGCCGTCCGGTGCGGCGCTCGCGGCCACCACTCGGCCCCGGGCGTCCTCGGTGAGCGACACCCGGGTGCCGGCGGGGAGTTGCGGGCCCGACTCGGTCCACCAGAGCCCTGCGGACTCCTGTTCGGTGGGGTAGGCCGCGAAGACGATCCGGCCGTTCGCCGCGTGCTGGGCGAGGAGCGTGCAGTCGTGGCCGTCGAGGGCGCAGCGGGAGACGGCCACCGGGCCGGGGCCCGCGGTCTCGAGCAGGGGGACCGGGTCTCCGCCGGGCCGCCAGGCGTGCAGCATGCCCTCGGGGTCGGCGTAGAACAGGGTGGTGGCCTCCTTGGAGGTGGGCAGCGCGCTGAGCGTGCCCGGGACCGCCTCGAACGGCAGCGGATCGGCCATGACCGGGCGGGCGCCCGGCTCCTCCTGGAGCCAGCGCACGATGCCGGCCGGGCTCGTGCCGTACAGCTCGATGAGGCCCGACTCCCCCGTCACGGCGACGAGTTCCTCGCCGACCTTGGAGCCTCTGAGGTCGTGCCAGCCGTTCCAGCCGCCGCGTTCCTTCTGGTTGGTCGTGTGGACGCCCAGACCGCGGTTGCGGACGAAGAGATAGGCGCGGCCCTCGGCGTCGACGGCCACGGCGGGCAGGCCGGTGCGCACGCCCTTCTTGTACGGGTGGCCGATCGGCATCCAGTCCAGGGGGGCGAGGTGAGGGCGGTAGTGCGTCGTGTGCACCAGGCCGGCCTCGTCGCCGGTGGTGGGACGCCAGGCGGCGAGGTGGGTGTAGCCGTCGGGGCCCTGGCCGACGGCGACGCCGGGTTGCAGCGGCTGTTCGCCGCCCACCGTGCGCGGGGGCAGCCAGGCGCCGCCGGGGTGGCGCTCCGCCCGGAAGCGGATGGCGTCGTCACCGGGGAGGTAGGCGCCGAGCCGGCCGTCACGGCCTCGGAAGAACCAGGCGCCGTTGAGTGCGCGGACCTTTGACACGGACACCACTTTACGGTGGGCCCGTGGGAGGCTGGTGCCATGGGTGTCCCGTTGCTGGTGGTGGTCGATGCGGCGAACGTCGTCGGTTCCGTGCCGGACGGCTGGTGGCGGGACCGGCACGGGGCGGCGGTGCGGCTGCGGGACCGGCTGGCGGCGGAAGGGCTGCCGGGGCATCAGGGGCCGGTGGAGATCGTGCTGGTGGTGGAGGGCGCGGCCCGGGGCGTGGAGCCGGTGTCCGGTGTGCGGGTGGAGGCGGCGGAGGGCAGCGGCGACGACCGCATCGTGCGGCTGGTGGCCGAGGAGGGCGCGGACCGGCCGTGCCTGGTGGTGACGGCGGACCGCGAACTGCGGCGGCGGGTGACGGCCCTCGGCGCCGAGGTGACGGGACCGCGCAGGGTCCGGCCCTGAGCGCCGCGGGCCGGGGCGCTCGGAGCGGGCGTCCACAGGCGGCCGCGCCCCGGGCGCCCGGGTCTCAGCCCTCGCCGCCGGCGCCCCGCGGGGGATGCACCACGTCCTCCGGGCGGGTCTCCTCGTGGCGGCCCAGGCGGCTGTGGGAGCGGCCGTAGAGGAAGTAGACGACGACGCCGATCGCCATCCACACGCCGAACCGCACCCAGGTCTCCGCGGGCAGGTTCAGCATCAGCCACAGCGACGCCAGGACCGACAGGATCGGCAGCACCGGCACCAGGGGCGTGCGGAAGGCGCGGGGCAGGTCGGGGCGGGTGCGGCGCAGGATGATCACGCTGATGGCGACGATGACGAAGGCGAACAGCGTGCCGATGTTCACCAGCTCGGCCAGTTCGCTGAGGCTGGTGAAGCCCGCCACGATCGCGATGAGCACGCCGAGCAGGATGGTCGGCCGGTGCGGGGTTCTGTACTTCGGGTGGACGCGGGAGAAGAACCGCGGCAGCAGTCCGTCACGGCTCATCGCGAAGAAGACGCGGGTCTGCCCGAGGAGCAGGATCATGCAGACGGTGGTGAGACCGACCGCGGCGCCGAAGCTGATGAACCCGGCGTACCAGGGGTGTCCGGTGGCCTTGAAGGCGTCCGCGAGCGGGGCGTCGACGGACAGCTTCGTGTAGTGCTGCATGCCGGTGACGACGATCGACACCAGCACGTACAGGGTGGTGCAGATGAACAGGGAGCCGAGGATGCCGCGGGGCATGTCCCGCTGCGGGTTCCTGGTCTCCTCGGCGGCCGTGGCGACGATGTCGAAGCCGATGAAGGCGAAGAACACCACGGAGGCGGCGGTGAAGATGCCCATCACGCCGAAGTTGGAGGGCGCCCAGCCGAACATCAGCTGGATCAGCGGCGAGTGCAGCCCGCCGCCGGCCTCCACCGGCTTGGCCTCCGGGATGAACGGGTCGTAGTTGTCGGCCGTGATGAAGAACGCGCCCGCGATGATCACGACGAGGACGACGGTCACCTTGATGGCGACGACGATCGAGGTGACGCGCGCGGAGAGCTTCATGCCGAGCACGAGGATGGCGGTGAGGACCAGCACCAGCGCCGCGGCGAGGATGTCGAAGCCGAACCCGTCGGCCCCGTCGCGCCCGGACAGCGCCTCCGGCATCTGCCAGCCCGCGTTGTCCATCAGCGAGCGGACGTAGCCGGACCAGCCGACGGCGACCACCGCCGTGCCGAGCGCGAACTCCAGGACGAGGTCCCAGCCGATGATCCAGGCGGGCAGCTCGCCCAGGGAGGCGTACGAGAAGGTGTACGCGGATCCGGCCACCGGCACGGTGGAGGCGAACTCCGCGTAGCACAGCGCGGCCAGGGCGCAGACGACGCCGGCCGCCACGAAGGCCAGCGCGACGGACGGACCGGCGTTGTTCTTGGCGACCGAGCCGGTGAGGACGAAGATGCCGGTGCCGATGATCACGCCGACGCCGAAGACCGTCAGGTCCAGGGCGGAGAGGGATTTCTTGAGGGCGTGCTCGGGCTCCTCGGTGTCGAGGATCGACTGTTCGACCTTCTTGGTCCGGAATAGTGAGCTGCTCACGGAGGACTACCTCCCACGCTTGTCGTCCTCGACATGATCGAGAGGGGGCGTAGTGCGTATGCCCCGGCGCGGGAGCTTTCACGCGAATGGGCCGGTTTCCCCCTCGTTCGCGGGTGAAACCGGCCCGTTCGGCCGTACGCGGGTTCCTCGCCGTACGGCGGTGTCGTACGGGGGTCGCTGGCGCGGGTCAGTCGCGCGCGGCCTCGACCTCGTCGGCCGTGCGGCCGTAGCGTCCGTCGAGCTTGGCGACGAGTCCGGTGACCTGGCGGGCGATGGCCGGCGCGGTCAGCCCGATCTCGGCCATGACCTCCGCGCGGGAGGCGTGGTCGAGGAAGCGGGGCGGGATGCCGAAGTCGCGCAGCGGGACGTCGACGCCCGCGTCGCGCAGGGCCTGGGCGACGGCCGAGCCGACGCCGCCGACGCGGGAGTTGTCCTCGACGGTGACGACGACGCGGTGGCGCTCGGCGAGCGGCGCCATGGCCTCGTCGACGGGCTTGACCCAGCGCGGGTCCACGACGGTGGCGGAGATGCCCTGCTTGTCGAGCAGGGAGGCGACCTCCAGGCACATCGGGGCGAGCGCGCCGACGGAGACCAGCAGCACGTCCGGGGTGTCGGTGCCGGGCTCGCGCAGCACGTCCATGCCGCCGAAGCGGCCCACGGCGGGCACGGCGGGGCCGACGACGCCCTTGGAGTAGCGCACCACGGTCGGCGCGTCGTCGACGTCGACGGCCTCGCGCAGCTGGGCGCGCAGCTGCTCGGCGTCGCGCGGGGCGGCGATGCGCAGGCCGGGCACGACCTGGAGCATCGACATGTCCCACATGCCGTTGTGGGAGGCGCCGTCGTCGCCGGTGACGCCGGCCCGGTCGAGCACGAAGGTGACCCCGCACTTGTGCAGGGCGACGTCCATGAGGACCTGGTCGAAGGCGCGGTTGAGGAAGGTGGCGTACACCGCGAAGACGGGGTGCAGTCCGCCGGTGGCGAGGCCGGCCGCGGAGACGGCGGCGTGCTGCTCGGCGATGCCGACGTCGTAGATGCGGTCGGGGAACGCGTCGGCGAACTTCTTCAGGCCGACCGGCTGGAGCATCGCGGCGGTGATGGCGACGATGTCCTCGCGCTCGGTGCCGAGCCGGACCATCTCGTCGCCGAAGACGGAGGTCCAGCTGGCGGCGGCGGCCTTGATGGGCAGGCCGGTGTCGGGGTGGATGGGGCCGATGCCGTGGAAGCGGTCGGCCTCGTCCTGCTCGGCGGGCTCGTAGCCGCGGCCCTTCTCGGTGAGGCAGTGCACGATGACCGGGCCGCGGAAGCGCTTGGCCCGGTTCAGCGCCGACTCCAGCGCCTCGATGTCGTGGCCGTCGATGGGGCCGACGTACTTCAGGCCGAGGTCCTCGAACATGCCCTGCGGGGCGATGAAGTCCTTCAGGCCCTTCTTGGCGCCGTGCAGGGTGTCGTAGAGCGGGCGGCCGACGACCGGGGTGCGCTCCAGGACCTCCTTGGTGCGGGCGAGGAAGCGCTCGTAGCCGTCGGTGGTGCGCAGGGTGGCGAGGTGGTTGGCGAGGCCGCCGATGGTGGGCGCGTAGGAGCGCTCGTTGTCGTTGACGACGATGACCAGCGGGCGGTCGCCGTCGGCGATGTTGTTGAGCGCCTCCCAGGCCATGCCGCCGGTCAGGGCGCCGTCGCCGATCACGGCGACCACGTGGTCGTCGCGTTTCAGCAGCTGGTTGGCCTTGGCGAGGCCGTCGGCCCAGCCGAGGACCGTGGAGGCGTGGCTGTTCTCGATGACGTCGTGCTCGGACTCGGCGCGCGAGGGGTAGCCGGACAGGCCGCCCTTGGCGCGCAGCCGGCCGAAGTCCTGGCGGCCGGTGAGCAGCTTGTGGACGTAGGCCTGGTGGCCCGTGTCCCACAGCACCTTGTCCTTCGGCGAGTCGAAGACGCGGTGCAGGGCGATGGTCAGCTCGACCACACCGAGGTTGGGGCCGAGGTGGCCGCCGGTCTTGGATACCGCATCGACCAGGAAGGTCCGGATCTCCTCCGCCAGCAGGGCCAGCTCTTCCTGGCTGAGCCGGTCCAGATCGCGCGGTCCCGTGATGCGGGTCAGCAGCGGCACCCGTGCCTCCTTGCAGTAAGAGCTGATCGAGCTTTTGCCGGGCTCGTCGAGTCTAATGTTCCGGCCCGGCCGCCCGCGCCCGGGCGGTGCGACCTGTGTCACGCGATCGGCCCGGCCCACCGGGACAGCGCTTTACGACGCGACTGTGCCCGGCACCGCGGGGGTGCCGGGCACAGGGACTGCTCGGTGCGCGGCTATGCGCGGCCGGCGGTCTTCTGCGTCTTGCGCGTGATCGAGTCGATGACCACGGTGGTCAGCAGCACGCCCGCGGTGATCATGTACTTCACCGGCTCGGCGATGGACTCCAGCTGGAGGCCGTACTGGATGGAGACGATCACCAGGACGCCGAGGAGGGCGTTCCAGGTGCGCCCCCGGCCGCCGAAGAGGCTGGTGCCGCCGATGACGGCCGCGGCGATCGCGTTCATCAGCAGGTCGCCGGTACCGGCGCTCTGGTTGGCGGAGGCGATCTTGGAGGCCAGGAAGAGGCCGCCGATGGCCGCGAAGCCGCCGGAGATCGCGAACACCGAGATCCGCACCGCGGTGACGTTGATGCCCGCGCGGCGGGACGCCTCGACGCTGCCGCCGAGCGCGAAGACCTTGCGGCCGTAGGTGGTGCGGCGGAGCACGAAGTCGGTGGCGACCAGGAACACCAGGAAGATCACCGTGGCCAGCGGCAGGCCCTTGTACTGGTTGTACATGAACGCGGCGGCGAAGGAGATCACGGCCAGCAGGCCCGTGCGCAGCAGCGTGTCGCTCATCGGGCGGGAGGGGACCCCGGCCGCCTCGCGCCGGCGGTTGCCGAGGAACGAGGTGATGAAGAAGACGGCGGTGATCACGGCGGCCAGGGCGTAGGCCGCGGCGATGTCCGTGAAGAAGTACGTGGTCAGCTTGCCGATCAGGCCGTCGCTGTCGAGGTTGATCGTGCCGTTCTCGCCCAGCGTCTGGAGCATGAAGCCCAGCCAGAACAGCAGGCCGGCCAGGGTGACGGCGAACGCCGGGGCGCCGAGGACGGCGAAGAAGAAGCCGTGCGCCGCGCCGATGGCGGCGCCCGCCACGATCGCGAAGACCACCGCGGCCCACTCGGGCCAGCCCTGGTTGACCGCGAGGACGGCCGCGATGGCGCTGGAGGCGCCGCTGACCGAGCCGACGGACAGGTCGATCTCGCCGAGCAGCAGCACGAAGACGATGCCGACGGAGATCATGCCCGTGCCGACCATCGTGACGGTGATGTCGCTGATGTTCTGCGCGGACAGGAACGCGGAGTTCAGGCTCTGGAAGACGATGCAGATGATCACCAGGCCGATGACGACCGGGATGGAGCCCAGCTCGCCGGCCTTCATCTTCCGCTTGAACTCGCCGATGTAGCCGGCGAGGCCCCGCTCGCGGACGAGGAGCCGCGGGTCGACCGCGGTCACCGCGGCGGCGGCCGCCTCGGGGTTCTCGACGGCGTGCTCGTCCTTCGCCGCCGTGGAGGTCTTGTCGGTGCTCACTTGGAAACCTCCCCGTTCGTGCGCGCCGCACGGCGGGTCACGGCGTTGTCGGTGGCGCCGGTGATGGCGGAGATGATCTCCTCCTGCGAGGTCGTCTTGACCTCGAAGACGCCGTTGTTGCGGCCCAGACGCAGTACCGCCACCTTGTCGGCGACGGCCTTGACGTCGGCCATGTTGTGGCTGATCAGGATCACGGCGTGGCCGCGCTCCCGGAGCCGCTCCACCAGGTCGAGCACCTGTGCGGTCTGCTCGACGCCGAGGGCGGCGGTGGGCTCGTCGAGGATGACGAGCTTGGGCTCGCCGAGCATCGAGCGGGCGATGGCCACGGTCTGGCGCTGTCCGCCGGAGAGCGAGGCGATCGGGATGCGCACGCTCGGGATGCGGATCGAGAGGGTCTTCAGCAGCTCGCGTGCGCGCCGCTCCATCTCGACCTCGTCGAGGACGCCCCACTTCCGCAGCTCACGGCCGAGGAAGAGGTTGCCGACGACGTCGATGTTGTCGCACAGCGCGAGGTCCTGGTAGACCGTCGCGATGCCCAGGGCCTGGGCGTCGTGCGGCCGGTTGATCGTTACGGCCTTGCCTTCCCATTCGATGGCGCCTTCATCGATGGGGTGAACGCCGGCGATCGTCTTGACCAGCGTGGACTTTCCGGCACCGTTGTCGCCCACCAGGGCGACCACTTCACCGGCGTGGACCTCAAGCTCTACGTCGGTGAGCGCCTGGACGGCACCGAACCGCTTGGAGACCCCGCGCAACGCCAGCACGGGCGTAGCGGACACGTGAACCATCTCCTTCGCCGCCTGACCCGGCGGGAGGTTGTGCAAAGACTGGGGGGATGTTCCGTCCGGCGCCCCGCGGCTAGCTTGCGGGGCTGTATGTGACGCGGGGCGCCGGAGGAGTAGGGGGTGCGTGGGGCGGCGGGCGCGGGACTCCGTCACCGGGGTCCCGCGTCGTGCCTCACGCGCGTGCTGCGGCTTACTTGATGCCGAGCTTGTCGCAGGCCGCCTTGTACTTGGCGGTGCAGATCTCGTCGACCGTGTAGACGCCGTCCTTGATGACGGTGTCCATGATGTTCTCCTGGGTCAGCGAGGTGACGTCGACCAGGACCGACGGGACGTCCTTGGCGCTGGCGCTGGAGACCTTGTCCTCGGCGATGGCGGAGAGGTCCTCGCCCTTGGCGAGCGCGACGGCCATCTCGGCGGCGGCCTCGGCCTCGGGGGCGTACGGCTTGTAGACGCTCATGAACTGCTCGCCGGCGACGATGCGCTGCACGGCGGCCAGCTCGGCGTCCTGGCCGGTGACCGGGACCTTGATGCCGGCGGCCTTCAGGGCGGTGATGATGCCGCCGGCCATGCCGTCGTTGGCGGAGTACACGCCGACGATGTTCTTCTTGCCGAGCGCCGAGATCGCCGACTCCATGTTGGCGTTCGCGTTGTCCGGCGACCACTCCTTGGTGTCGTACTCCTTGCCGATCTTCACCTTGCCGTCGAGGACGGAGTGCGCGCCCTCCTTGAACTGGGCGGCGTTCGGGTCGGTGACGGAGCCGTTCATCATGACGATCTGGCCGTCCTTGGCCTTGTCGCCCAGCTCGTCCAGCAGGGCCTGGCCCTGGGTCTTGCCGACCGCCACGTTGTCGAACGAGGTGTAGGCGCTGATCGGGCCCTCGGCGAGGCGGTCGTACGCGACGACCTTGATGCCGGCGTCCACGGCCTTCTGGACCGAGTTCTGGATGGCCTTCGCGTCCACGGCGTCCAGGATCAGCACGTCCACCTTGTTGGTGATCATCGTGTCGACCTGCTGGGCCTGGAGGTTGGCGTCCTGGCGGGCGTTGTTGTACTGGATCTCCGCCTTGTTGTTCGTCAGCTCCTTGATCTTCTTCTCGATCAAGGGGCGGTCGAACTTCTCGTAGCGCGCCGTCTTGTTCTCCGGCAGCAGCAGGCCGACCTTGATGTCGTCGCCCTTGGCGGCGGCGGAGCCGGTGGCCTCCTTGTCGCCGCCCGCCTCCTCGGCGCTGCCGCAGGCAGCGAGCGAGATGGCCATCGCACCCGAAGCGATGGCAACGGCGGCACGACGCATACGCGTGTTCATTCAGAAACCTCCCTGACGAGGCCGCGTCGTTGCGGCCGAGGTGGCTGGAAGTCAACTCGGCCACGCGTACGACGTCAAGAAGTAAATCCTTAACGGGTTGGCAACGGTGCCATCCGTTCTCTAAGTGAAGGCGGGCGCGGTCAGCGACAGCGAGCCGTCCAAAAGGGTCGAATCACCCATCTCACTGAGGGCGAGGGCGAGTGCTCCGAGCACCTCCGCACGGCCACCGAGTGCCCCGGGGAGAACGGAGAGCTGGCGTGCCGCACTGGGGATCGCATAGCGGCCGACGGACTCCCTGATCGGCCCGAGCACCAGCTCGCCGGCCTCGGCGAGATCACCGCCCAGGACCACTCGGCTCGGGTTCAGCAGATTGCAGAGATTGGCGACTCCACTGCCGATGTGGCGGCCGACGTCGGCGATCACCCGACGGCAGCCCGGATCTCCGTCCCTCGCCAGCCTGACGACGCCCTCCATGGTCAGATCCGTACCGTGGCTGGACTGGAGGAGCGGCAGCACGTAGCGCGCCGCCGCGAAGGTCTCCAGGCAGCCCCGGTTGCCGCAGCGGCAGACGGGGCCGGATTCGTCAAGTGTAATATGCCCGATTTCTCCCGCAGTGCCGCCGGGCCCCCGGTAGATCTTCCCGTCGATCACCAGGCCCGCGCCGACACCGCTGGAGACCTTGATGTAGGCCAGGTCCCGCACGCCCTTGCCGCTGCCCCAGACCAGCTCGCCGAGCGCGCCCAGATTGGCGTCGTTGTCGACGTGCACGGGCACGCCGAGCCGCTCGCGCAGTTCCTCGGCGGGCTTGGCGCCGGTCCAGCCCGGCAGGATCGCGGTCGAACCCAGCTGCCCGGACTCCACGTCGATCGGACCGGGCACGCCGAGGCCCACGCCGGCGATCTTGGCGCGGTTCACCCCGGTGGCCTCGATCAGCCGGTCGACCACTTCCTCCGCGCGGTCGAACCCCTGCGCGGCGGAGGCGTCCACGTCCAGCGGCTCGGACTCCTCGGCCAGCACCTGGTGGGCGAGGTTCCCGACCGCGACGCGCAAATGGGTGTGCCCGAAGTCGACGCCGATCACGATGCCGGCGTCACCGCTCAGCGAGACGCTGCGGGCCCGCCGGCCGCCGGACGAGGTGGGCGTGACCTCGACGGTCCCGCCCTCCCTCAGCTCCCGGACGATGTTGGAGACGGTCGCCGCCGAAAGACCCGTGGTCCTCGCGATCTCCGCCTGCGTGAGGGAACCCGCCAGTCGCACGGCTCGAACGACCCGCTCCAGGTTGGCTCGGTGCAGCGACGACTGCGACCCCGGAGTCTCCACGACGACCTCCTGCGCGCGGGACCGCTTCAATGAGGCCCCGTCTATGTCCAACTAGTGAACTCTAAGCTGAGCCGTTCGGGTTGCCTCCCGTCAAGAGGTTGAACAATTTCCGCGGCTGTGCACACAGCGGCGCACCCCGCTCCCTGCGCGGGGAACGGGGTGCGCCCGGACGGTGACCGACGGCTACTTCAAGGTCGCGGAGGTCAGCCCCGCCTGCACCTGACGCTGGAAGGACAGGTACACGACCAGCATCGGGATCATGGCGATCGTCACGCCCGCGAACAGCACGGGCAGGTCGGAGGCGTACCCCTGCTGCTGGTTCAGCTGGATCAGTCCCTGGGTGAGCACATAGCGTTCCGGATCGTCACCGCTCTGCGGCTGCATCAGCACCGTCGGCAGAATGAACTGATTCCACTGCCCCAGCGTGTTGAAGATCCCCACGCTGATCAGACCGGGCTTGGCCATGGGCAGCATCACCTGGAAGAAGGTTCGCGTGTGCGACGCCCCGTCGAGGATCGACGCCTCGAACACCGCGGTGGGCAGGGTCCGGAAGAAGGCGTGCATGAAGAAGACCGTGAACGGCATCGAGTAGGCGATGTAGACCAGGATCAGGCCCTGGTAGGTGTTGAGCATGTCCAGCCGCTTGACCATGAAGAACAGCGGGACCAGGGCGAGGAACACCGGGAACATCGCCCCGGCGACGAAGAAGTAGTACAGCAGCCGGTTGCCCCAGAACTCGTAGCGCGCCAGCACGTACGCGGCCATGGAGCCGAACAGCATGGTCAGCGGCACCGAGAAGGCCAGCACCACGACCGTGTTGAGGAAGTAGTCGCCGATGCCCTTCTCCCAGGCCCGGCCGAACACGTCCGGCGACCAGTTCTCGGGCCAGCCGAAGGCGGAGCCGGCGATCTGGGCGTCCGTCTTGAAGGCGCTCAGGACCAGCCACAGCAGCGGCAGGACGATCATCAGGGCCCACAGGGCGAGGAAGCCGTGCGAGAAGGCGTTGAGGACCACGCCCTCCCCGCGCCGGCCGTCCGCCCGGACCGGCCCCTTGGACACGGGCCGCTCGGCCGGACGGCCGGCGGTCTCCTTGGTGGGTGTGCTCATCGTCGTCTCCCCCGCTCAGAACTCGACGCGCTCGCGGCGGGTGGCGCGCAGCATGACCACGGACAGGATCAGGGTGAGGACGAGCATGACCACGCCCATGGCGCAGGCGTAGCCGCTCTCGCCGAAGTACAGGAAGTTGCGCATCATCACGGTCGCCATGACCTCGCTGCGGTGGTCCGGGCCGCCGCCGAACTCGCCGGAGGTCATGGTGGAGACCAGGATGAACATGTCCATCGCCGCGATGCCGAGGTAGACCCACGCCGTCTGCACGGAGTCCCACAGCAGCGGCAGCGTGATGCGGAAGAACGACTGGGCGCGGCCGGCCCCGTCGATCAGGGCGGCCTCGTAGATGTCCCGCGGAATGGACTGCATGGCCGCGGAGAACAGCACCAGGTAGAAGCCGACGCCGTGCCAGACGACGACGAGGATCAGCGCCCACAGGACCAGGCTGGGCTCGTTGAGCCATTCGACGGGACTGTTCTCGTCGACCAGCCCGAGGGTCATCAGGGCGCCGTTGAGCATTCCTCCGCTGTCGCTGCGGTACACGGCCCCGAACAGCACCGCGAGAATGGCGAGCGACAGGACCTGCGGAAAGAAATAGACGATCTTGTAGAACTTCGATCCGGCGACCCCCGACACCCCGCCGGCCCGGCTGCGTCCGCCCGCGTTCACCATGAAGGCGAAGAACAGGGCGAGCAGAATCGTGATCACCGGGATGAAGATCAGGAACAGGATGTTGTGCCAGATCGCCCGCAGGAAGACGTCGTCCTGGAACAGCTTCTCGTAGTTGTCCAGGCCGACGAAGTTGAAGGTCTGCGACTGTCCCTTCCAGTCCGTCAGCGAATAGCCGAAGGTCTGGACGTACGGCCAGATGACGAAGACCAGGTAGAGCGCGACGGGCACGAGGAGAAACCCGGCGACGAACCGATACTGCCCCTTACGCATGAAAACCTGCCCCTGCCTGTGAGCCCCGAAAGGGGCGCGGGCGGTGTCGGTGTGCGGTGCCGCCGCACGGGCCGGGCCCACCGCGGGCGAGCCGCGGACCGCATTCCACCGCGCCCCTCGCGGCGCTCGTCGGAAACGACTCGGAACTACTCGCGGCGATTCTTCTTCGACTCCGGGTCCTTCGCGGCCTCATCGACCGCGGCCTGGGCCCGCTTCAGCCACTCCTTCGGCTGAATGCGCCGGGCCATCAGCTCGTTCGACGCGTTCTGGATCGCCGAGTCCATCTCGCTGTACCACTCGGAGTACAGGAACCGGAAAGTGTTCTCCCCGGCCGCCTTGGACGCCTCGACGGTCGACTGGGTGCCGGGCCGCAGCTGGACGCTCGGGTCGACGCCGTCCTTGAGGATGGTGAGCGAGTTCGCCTCCTTGGCGAACAGCGTCGACCACTCGCGCGAGAGCATCATCCGCATGAACTCCTTGGCCCCGGGCAGGTTCTTGGCCTTGGCCGGGATGATGAAGGGCTCGCCCGAGCCGGCCCGGATCGCCTCGAACGGCATCACGCTGTCCGGCAGCACCGGCATCGGCAGGAACTTCATGTCGAAGTCCGGGGGCGTCTGCTTGAGCTGCTCGTTCTCCAGCCAGGAGCCGGAGGTGATGAAGGCGGCCTTGTACTGGTTCCAGCGGGTCTGGGACTCGGTGTGGGTCAGACCGTTGGTGCCGGGCATCAGATAGCCCTTCTCCACGACTTCGTAGATCGCCTCGACGGCGGCCTGCGCGGCGTCGGACCCGACGAACGCCTTCGGGTCCAGGTTGTCGATCGCCTTCATGGCGTCCAGGCCGCCCTTCTTGGCGATCAGGTCCATGATGGCGACGTTGATGTAGTACGGGTACTTGCCCTGGTGGGCCAGGCCGCCGATGCCCTGGGACTTCGCGTCCCGGCAGATGGCGAGGAAGTCGTCCCAGGTCTTGGGCTCCTGCCAGCCCTTCTCCTGGAAGAGCTTGCCGGAGTACCACAGGCCCCACACCGTGTAGATGTAGTTGAGGGCGACGACCTTGCCCCCCTGCAGGCCCGGGTCGAGCGTGCCGGGGATGACGGTGTCGCGGACCTTCTTCGAGGGGTCGTCCACGCTCGGCGCGTCCAGTACCTCGGCGAGGTCGAGCAGCTGGCCGTTGCGGTGCAGGACGTCGATCTTGATCTTCTGGGCGCCGGAGTTGTCGACGATGTCCGGCGGATTGCCCGCGTTGAACCGGGGCTGGAGTTTCCCGGTGATTTCCTGGGTGCCGGTGTGGGTGGAGACGACCCCGCGCTTCTTCTCGAAGTCGGCCTCCCACGCCTTGGCGTAGTCGTCGCCGTATCCGCCTTTGAAGATGACGACGTCGAGCTTGCTGCCCTCCTTGACGCCGAAGGGGTTGTCCTTCGACGTCTTCCCCCGGGTGTCGTCGCCCGAGTCGTCGTCCCCCCCGCCGCCGCTGGCACAGGCGGAAAGCAGGCTCATGGCCGGCACCGACGCCAGCCCGAGCGCGGCGGACCGCTTGATCAGGGCGCGCCGGCCGACGCCTTCGGGACTGCTGGTGTTCTCGGCGGAAATGGATCCCATGCTCAAGTCCTCGCCTTCTTCAGGACTCAGGCGGTGAACCGGATCCTCCCCGGCACCGCGGTGGGGTCAAGCAGGGTCGGGCAGATGACGCGGATCGCGCGTTGGGTGAATCGCCGACAGGTATAGTCCACTTCCGGCCGAAGGAGCAAGATCGAATGCAAGGTTGGCCGGTGGTCTTTTCCGAGTTGAGACCTCGCGGAAATATGGGCGATCCGTATGCCTCATGCCGGAAAAACGCGCGACATCCACCCCGCAGACCGAAGTCAACACCCTTGACACCGCGGTGCACTTGGGCCACTACTGGATCTTGTGCACCGAAGGTGACAACGTTGTCCAGCTCGGAAAGGGTGCTCGCCCATGTGGCAGTCGGTACGGCACGCGCACCGGTGGAGAGACCGGCGCGGGAAGCGGCACGGATGGAGTACGGCGGTCGTCACGGCGGCCGCCTTCGTCATGGCCGCCGGATCGCAGGGCGCGGCCGTCGCCCTGCCCGCCGCCCCCGAGGCGGCCGGAACGGAGTTCGCGTCGTCCTTCGAGAGCGGGGAACCGGCGCCCGACTGGCTGAACACCGTGGAGCGCGGGCCGGACGGCGCCGGCCGGGCCTCGGGTGTGGACGGCGGCCACAGCAGCGGCATCCCCGGCAATGTGACCGACCGGGTCACCGACGTCCGGGCGAGCGGCGAGAACACCGGCGGCGGCGAGGTGAAGGAGAACCTGGTCGACGGGGAGCCGGGCACCAAGTGGCTGGTGTTCGAGCCGTCCGGCTGGGCGGAGTTCGGCCTGGACGCGCCGGTCCGCCTCGTCCGCTACGCCCTCACCTCCGCCAACGACCACGCCGAGCGCGACCCGGTGGACTGGACCCTGAAGGGTTCGGCCGACGGCGAGGAGTGGACGGTCCTGGACACCCGCTCGGGCGAGTCCTTCCCGGAGCGGCTGCGGACCAGGACGTTCGACCTCGCGCCGGACGCGGTCGGCGAGTACCGTCACTTCCGGCTCGACGTGACGCGGAACAACGGCGGCGGCATCCTGCAACTCGCCGACGTGCAGTTCTCGACGGGCGGCGAGGAGGGACCGGTCCCGCCGGACATGCTCTCGCTGGTCGACCGGGGCCCGAGCGGTTCGCCCACCGCGAAGGCGGGCGCCGGCTTCACCGGGAAGCGGGCGCTGCGCTACGCCGGCCGGCACACCGCCGACGGCCGGGCGTACTCGTACAACAAGGTCTTCGACGTCGACGTGGCCGTCGGGCGGGACACCGAGCTGGCGTACCGGATCTTCCCCCAGATGGCCGACGGCGACCTGGACTACGCCGCCACCAACGTCGCGGTCGACCTCGCCTTCACCGACGGCACCTACCTCAGCGACCTGCGCCCGCAGGACCGGCACGGCTTCCCGCTGACGCCGCGCGGGCAGGGCGAGTCCAAGGTGCTCTACGTCAACCAGTGGAACGACGTCGCCGCGCGGATCGGGTCGGTGGCGGCGGGGCGCACGGTCGACCGCGTCCTGGTGGCGTACGACGCCCCGGAGGGGCCGGCGCGTTTCCGGGGCTGGATCGACGACGTGTCGCTGCGGCCGGCGCCGCCCGAGAAGCCGAAGGCGCACCTGTCGGACTACGCGGTGACCACCCGCGGCACCCACTCCAGCGGCGCCTTCTCGCGCGGCAACACCTTCCCGGCGACGGCCGTCCCGCACGGCTTCAACTTCTGGACGCCGGTGACCAACGCGGGCTCGCTGAGCTGGCTGTACGACTACGCGCGCGGCAACAACGCCGACAACCTGCCGACGATCCAGGCGTTCAGCGCGAGCCACGAGCCGAGCCCCTGGATGGGCGACCGGCAGACCTTCCAGGTGATGCCGTCCGTCGCCGCGGGCACCCCCGAACTGGGCCGGGAGCAGCGGGAGCTGGCCTTCCGGCACGAGAACGAGACGGCACGGCCGTACTACTACGGCGTGCGGTTCGAGAACGGGCTCACCGCGGAGATGGCGCCGACCGACCACGCGGCCGTGCTGCGCTTCACCTACCCCGGCGACGACGCGAGCGTCCTGTTCGACAACGTCACCGACCAGGCGGGCCTGACGCTGGACGAGGCCACCGGCACCGTCACGGGCTACTCGGACGTCAAGTCGGGCCTGTCGACGGGCGCGACGCGGCTGTTCGTGTACGGCGAGTTCGACCGGCCGGTCACCGGCGGCGACTCGGCGGGCGTCAAGGGCTGGCTGCGCTTCGACGCGGGCGCGGACCGCACGGTGACCCTGCGCCTGGCGACCTCGCTGATCGGCGTGGACCAGGCGAGGGACAACCTGCGCCAGGAGATCCCCGGGGGCGTCTCCTTCGAGACGGTGAAGTCCCGTGCGCGGGCGCAGTGGGACCGCCTGCTGGGGAAGGTGGAGGTCGAGGGCGCGACCCCGGACCAGCTCACCACCCTCTACTCCGGCCTCTACCGGCTGTACCTGTACCCCAACTCCGGCTTCGAGAAGGTCGACGGCGTGTACAAGTACGCCTCGCCGTTCTCGCCGATGCCGGGCCCGGACACGCCGACGCGCACCGGCGCGAAGATCGTGGACGGCAAGGTGTACGTCAACAACGGCTTCTGGGACACCTATCGCACGACGTGGCCGGCGTACTCGCTGCTGACGCCCTCGCGGGCGGGCGAGCTGGCCGACGGGTTCGTGCAGCAGTACAAGGACGGCGGCTGGACCTCGCGCTGGTCCTCGCCGGGGTACGCGGACCTGATGACCGGCACGTCGAGCGACGTCGCGTTCGCCGACGCCTACGTGAAGGGCGTGGACTTCGACGCGGAGGCGGCGTACGACGCGGCGGTGAAGAACGCGACCGTGGTGCCGCCGGCGCCGGGCGTGGGCCGCAAGGGCATGGCGACCTCCCCGTTCCTCGGCTACACCGGCACGGACACGCACGAGGGCCTGTCGTGGGCGCTGGAGGGGTATCTCAACGACTACGGCATCGCCCGGATGGGCCGCGCCCTGTACCGGGAGACCGGTGAGCGCCGGTACAAGGAGGAGTCCGAGTACTTCCTGGACCGGGCCCGGGAGTACGTCCGTCTGTTCGACTCCGAGGCCGGCTTCTTCCAGGGCCGGGACGCCGACGGCGAGTGGCGGGTGGAGTCCTCGGCGTACGACCCGCGGGTGTGGGGCCACGACTACACGGAGACCAACGGCTGGGGCTACGCCTTCACCGCCCCGCAGGACAGCCGGGGTCTGGCCAACCTGTACGGCGGCCGGGCGGGCCTCGCGGACAAGCTGGACGAGTACTTCGCCACGCCGGAGACCGCCTCGCCCGAGTTCGTGGGCTCCTACGGCGGCGTGATCCACGAGATGACCGAGGCGCGGGACGTGCGGATGGGCATGTACGGCCACTCCAACCAGGTCGCCCATCACGCGATCTACATGTACGACGCGGCCGGGCAGCCGTGGAAGGCGCAGGAGAAGGTCCGCGAGGTGCTGTCCCGCCTCTACACCGGCAGCGCGGTGGGTCAGGGGTACCACGGCGACGAGGACAACGGCGAGCAGTCCGCCTGGTATCTGTTCTCCGCGCTGGGCTTCTACCCGCTGGTGATGGGCAGCGGCGAGTACGCCGTCGGCTCACCGCTGTTCACCAAGGCGACCGTCCACCTGGAGAACGGGCGGGATCTGGTGGTGCGGGCCCCGGAGAACAGCGCGAAGAACGTCTACGTGCAGGGCCTGAAGGTCGACGGCCGCACCTGGACGTCGACTTCGCTGCCCCACGCGCTGCTGGCGAAGGGCGCCGAGCTGGAGTTCGCGATGGGCCCGAGGCCCTCGTCGTGGGGCACGGGCGAGGACGCGGCGCCGGTGTCGATCACCAAGGGCGACCGGGTGCCCGAGCCGCGCGAGGACGCGGTACGGGGCGAAGGGGCCCTCTTCGACGACACGTCGGCGACGGAGGCGGAGGTGACGACGGTCGACCTGCCGGTGGAGGGGCGCACCAGGGCGGTGCAGTACACGCTGACGTCGCCGGCGGACCGGACGGCCGCCCCGACGGGCTGGACGCTCCAGGGCTCGGCGGACGGCACGACGTGGCGGACGCTGGACGAGCGGGCGGGTGACACGTTCCGCTGGGACCGGCAGACCCGGGCCTTCTCGATACGGAAACCGGGCGCGTACGCGCACTACCGGCTGGTGTTCGCGCAGGCCGGCGGCGCGGCGCGGCTCGCTGAGGTGGAGCTGCTGGCGTAGGCGGGGTCTCGCCGGCAACGCCGAGGGCCGCACCCCCGTCGCCGGGGGTGCGGCCCTTTGTCCGGTGCCGGCTGCCGTGCCGGACCGCCTACTTGCGGATCAGGCTGCGCAGCACGTACTGCATGATGCCGCCGTTGCGGTAGTAGTCGGCCTCACCGGGGGTGTCGATGCGGACGACCGCGTCGAACTCGACGCCCGTGTCGGTGCCGACCTTGACCGTGCGCGGCGTCCGGCCCTCGTTCAGCTCGGTGACGCCGGTGATGGAGAAGGTCTCCTCGCCGGTCAGGCCGAGGGACTGCGCCGAGGCGCCCTCCGGGAACTGCAGCGGGAGCACGCCCATGCCGATGAGGTTGGAGCGGTGGATGCGCTCGTAGGACTCGGCGATGACGGCCTTGACGCCGAGGAGCGCGGTGCCCTTGGCCGCCCAGTCGCGGGACGAGCCGGAGCCGTACTCCTTGCCGGCCAGGACGACCAGCGGGATGCCGGCGGCCTGGTAGTTCTGCGAGGCGTCGTAGATGAAGGCGACCGGGCCGCCGTCCTGGGTGAAGTCGCGGGTGTAGCCGCCCTCGGTGCCCGGCGCGATCTGGTTGCGCAGGCGGATGTTGGCGAACGTGCCGCGGATCATGACCTCGTGGTTGCCGCGGCGCGAGCCGTAGCTGTTGAAGTCACGGCGCTCCACACCGTGCTCGGTGAGGTACTTGCCGGCCGGGGTGTCGGCCTTGATGGCGCCGGCCGGGGAGATGTGGTCGGTGGTGACCGAGTCGCCCAGCTTGGCCAGGACACGCGCGCCGGTGATGTCCTCGACCGGCGTGGTCTCCATGGTCATGCCCTCGAAGTACGGGGGCTTGCGGACGTAGGTGGACTGCGGGTCCCACTCGAAGGTGTCGCCGGTCGGGATCGGCAGCGCCTGCCACTGGGCGTCGCCCGCGAAGACGTCGCTGTAGGACTTGGAGAACATGTCCTCGCCGATGGCGCCCGCGACGACGTCGTTCACCTCGGCCTCGGAGGGCCAGATGTCCTTCAGGTAGACCGGGTTGCCGTCCTGGTCGGTGCCCAGGGCGTCCTTGGTGATGTCCACCTTCATGGAGCCGGCGATCGCGTAGGCGACGACCAGCGGCGGGGACGCCAGGTAGTTCATCTTGACGTCGGGGTTGATGCGGCCCTCGAAGTTCCGGTTGCCGGACAGGACCGAGGTGACCGCGAGGTCGTGGTCGTTGACGGCCTTGGAGACCTCCTCCGGCAGCGGGCCGGAGTTGCCGATGCAGGTGGTGCAGCCGTAGCCGACGAGGTTGAAGCCGACCTTGTCGAGGTACGGGGTCAGGCCCGCCTTGTCGAAGTAGTCGGTGACGACCTTCGAACCCGGGGCGAGGGTGGTCTTGACCCACGGCTTGCGGGTCAGGCCCTTCTCGACCGCCTTCTTGGCCACCAGGGCGGCGGCGACCATGACGTACGGGTTGGAGGTGTTGGTGCAGGAGGTGATGGCCGCGACGGTGACCGCGCCGTGGTCGATCTCGTAGGTCGAGCCGTCGGGGGCGGTGACGGTGACCGGGTTGGACGGGACGGCCGCACCGGTGCCCTCGGCGTGCTGCGGGGCGCCCGCGCCGTTCTCCTGGTGGCCATAGGCCGGGGCGTCGGAGGCCGGGAAGGACTCGTCGCTCGCCTCGTCCACCGGGGAGGCGGCGGTGCCGGCCCGGGTCGCCGGGACCTCGACGTAGTTGAGGACGTCCTTGGCGAACTGCTGGGCGGCCTCGGCCAGGACGATGCGGTCCTGCGGGCGCTTCGGGCCGGCGATCGACGGGACGACCGTCGACAGGTCCAGCTCCAGCTTCTCGGAGAAGTCCGGCTCGGCCTTCGGGTCCAGCCAGAGGCCCTGCTCCTTGGCGTACGCCTCGACGAGCGCGACCTGCTGCTCGCTGCGGCCGGTCAGCTTGAGGTAGTTCAGGGTCTCGTCGTCGATCGGGAAGATCGCGGCGGTGGAACCGAACTCCGGCGACATGTTGCCGATGGTGGCGCGGTTGGCGAGCGAGGTGGCGGCGACGCCCTCGCCGTAGAACTCGACGAACTTGCCGACGACGCCGTGCTTGCGCAGCATCTCGGTGATGGTCAGCACGAGGTCGGTGGCGGTGGTGCCGGTGGGCAGCTCGCCGGTCAGCTTGAAGCCGACGACGCGCGGGATGAGCATGGAGACCGGCTGGCCGAGCATCGCGGCCTCGGCCTCGATGCCGCCGACGCCCCAGCCGAGCACGCCGAGGCCGTTGACCATGGTGGTGTGCGAGTCGGTGCCGACGAGGGTGTCGGGGTACGCCTGTCCGCCCCGGACCATGACGGTGCGGGCCAGGTGCTCGATGTTCACCTGGTGGACGATGCCGGTGCCGGGCGGGACGACCTTGAACTCGTCGAAGGCGGTCTGGCCCCAGCGCAGGAACTGGTAACGCTCCTTGTTGCGGCCGTACTCGAGCTCGACGTTCTGCGCGAAGGCCTCGTTCGTGCCGAACTTGTCGGCGATGACGGAGTGGTCGATGACCAGTTCGGCCGGGGCCAGCGGGTTGATCTTCGCCGGGTCGCCGCCCAGCTCCTTGACGGCCTCGCGCATGGTGGCGAGGTCGACGACGCAGGGGACGCCGGTGAAGTCCTGCATGATCACGCGGGCCGGCGTGAACTGGATCTCCTGCGAGGGCTGCGCCTGCGAGTCCCAGCCGCCGAGGGCGCGAATGTGGTCGGCGGTGATGTTCGCGCCGTCCTCGGTGCGGAGCAGGTTCTCCAGCAGGACCTTAAGGCTGTAGGGGAGCCGGGCCGAGCCCTCCACCTTGTCCAGGCGGAAGATCTCGTACGACTCGTCGCCCACCTGCAGCGTGCTGCGGGCGTCGAAGCTGTTCGCCGACACGACAGTCTCCTTCATTCATGTGCGCGTTCCACCGCATCCTGCCGCCACGCCTTCTCGGCCCATCCGCTAAGGTCAGGCTAAGTTAGGTAACCCTTACAGGGCGGGCGACCGCAGTGCGCCTCGGCAGATATCTCGATGTCGAGATAACTCTAGTACATGCGGGCCGACCGGTCATGCCCCGACCCTTCCCCTCATCGTCCGGCCGGAGCCATCGAGCCGCCGGACGGGGGTATACGGCTGCGAAAGGACCCGAACCGGGAAGGTGACCCCATGCCGCTCACGTTTCGTAAGAGTTTTCGCATTTTGCCCGGAGTGCGCCTGAACATAAACCGCCACTCCTGGTCCATCACGACCGGCGGGAAGAACGGCCCGCGGCACACCCACAGCAGCACCGGACGCCGTACGACGTCGATGGACCTGCCCGGACCCTTCGGATGGCGCAGCACCCGTTCGGCCAAGCGGCGCTGACACGGCGTCACCCGAACGGACCCCCCGGGAGGCGCCATCTCATATCTGAGATAACCTCAGCCTCATGGCAGACGACTACCTCGTACGCATCGGCAAGCTCATCCGTGACGCCCGTCAGCACCGGGGCTGGACACAGGCGCAGCTCGCCGAGGCGCTCGGTACCAGCCAGAGCGCCGTCAATCGCATCGAACGCGGCAACCAGAACATCAGCCTTGAGATGATCGCCCGTATCGGTGAGGCCCTGGACAGCGAGATCGTCTCGCTGGGCTACGCGGGCCCCATGCATCTGCGGGTGGTCGGCGGGCGCCGGCTGTCCGGGGCCATCGATGTGAAGACCAGCAAGAACGCGTGCGTGGCCCTGCTGTGCGCCTCGCTGCTCAACCAGGGGCGCACGGTGCTGCGCCGGGTCGCCCGCATCGAGGAGGTGTACCGCCTCCTGGAGGTCCTCGGCTCCGTCGGCGTGCGCACCCGCTGGATCAACGACGGCGTCGACCTGGAGATCGTGCCGCCCGCCGACCTGGAGATGGGCGCGATCGACGAGGACGCGGCCCGCCGCACCCGTTCCATCATCATGTTCCTCGGCCCGCTGCTGCACCGCATGGACCGCTTCCGGCTGCCCTACGCCGGCGGCTGCGACCTCGGCACCCGGACCATCGAACCGCACATGATCGCCCTGCGCCGGTTCGGCCTGGACATCGCGGCGACGGAGGGCCAGTACCACGCGGTGGTCGACCGCTCGGTGCGCCCCGACCGCCCGATCGTGCTGACGGAGCGCGGCGACACGGTGACCGAGAACGCGCTCCTGGCCGCCGCGCGCCACGACGGCGTCACCGTCATCCGCAACGCCTCCTCCAACTACATGGTCCAGGACCTGTGCTTCTTCCTGGAGGCGCTCGGCGTCGAGGTCGAGGGCATCGGCACCACCACCCTCACCGTGCACGGCAGGCCCGTCATCGACGTCGACGTGGACTACTCCCCCTCCGAGGACCCGGTCGAGGCGATGAGCCTGCTGGCCGCCGCGGTGGTCACGGAGTCGGAGCTGACGGTGCGCCGGGTCCCCATCGAGTTCCTGGAGATCGAGCTGGCGGTCCTGGAGGAGATGGGCCTCGACCACGACCGCACGCCCGAGTACGTCGCCGACAACGGCCGCACCCGCCTGGTGGACCTGACCGTCCGGCCCTCCAAGCTGGAGGCGCCGATCGACAAGATCCACCCGATGCCGTTCCCCGGCCTGAACATCGACAACGTCCCGTTCTTCGCGGCGATCGCGGCCGTCGCCCAGGGCAAGACCCTGATCCACGACTGGGTCTACGACAACCGCGCGATCTACCTCACCGACCTCAACCGTCTCGGCGGCCGGCTCCAGCTCCTGGACCCCCACCGCGTCCTGGTCGAGGGCCCGACCCGCTGGCGCGCCGCCGAGATGATGTGCCCGCCGGCCCTGCGCCCGGCGGTGGTCGTCCTCCTGGCGATGATGGCGGCGGAGGGCACGTCGGTGCTGCGCAACGTCTACGTCATCAACCGGGGGTACGAGGACCTGGCGGAGCGGCTGAACTCGATCGGGGCGCAGATCGAGATCTTCCGGGACATCTGATGTGAGGATGCCGCCGCACCCGGCCCGACCTGCTCGGCATCTGCAAGAAGTTGCAGAAGATTGCGGAAGGGTGCGTGGCGTCCTTTGCCGGCGGCAGTGGGTCCGGGCGATGGTCGAAGCCAGACCCCCACAGGGCGAGTGAGCCGCTCGTCCGGCCCGTCGCGAGACCCGTTCCCCGGGCCGGTGGCGCCGTGTTGCTATGAGGGTGCGGCCGCTTGCGCGCTACCGGCCGTCAGCGTCGGGACCGGCCGTTGCGGCGCATGCGTGCCGGCCGATGGCCGACCGTGGAGGCGGACAGGTGACGGCACTGCTCCGGCGGGCTCATGACCCACTGCGAGTCCGGCCGGCGCAAGGCGCGGAGGGCCGGTGATGGGCTCGGTGAAAGCGCTCGACGCAAGGCTCTTCGACGAGACCGTGGCGGCGATCGCGTTGTTCGCGGGTCGGCCCCACGCCCGGCACGCGAGGCCCGCCGGCTCGCACCGGACGGGCCCGGGGTGTCGATCGGGTCACCGGGGCCGCAGGCGCAGCAGGACCGGCGTCGCGTCCGGGGAGGACGGGAGCTGCACCCCGTAGTGCCGTCCCTCGGTGTGGGCCGGGGTCTGGTCGTCGTAGTGCGGGGAAGCCGGGTTGCCCGAGGCGCCGTGGCGGAGCACGTCCCACAATCGCGGTCCGTGCGGGGAGAGTTCGGCCACGAACCGCCACGGTGCTCCGTCGACCACCTTGCCGCTCGGGTCGGAAGAGGTCAGGGCGACCGTGTGGGAGCTGCCGCCGGCCGGGGTCGACGGTGCGCCGAAGAGCGGGGCGAGTGCGGGGACGGCCCTGCCGATCGGATGCTGGTCGGTGATCCGGTGGACCCGGTCGTACCGCCAGCGCGACGGATCCTCGCCCTGCTCCCCGGCGATCCGTCGCGCCGTCGCGGTCAGCGCGCGTCGCGCCACGGCCGGCAGCGTCTCCCGCTCTCCCAGCGCCGTTCTGGCGTCGGGGTCGAGCACCAGGTGATCGACCTGGAGGGCCGCGTCCGGCATGGCCGCGGCCAGCTCCTCCCCCAGCCGGCTGCCGACCCAGTGGTCCGTGAGGGCCTGCATGAACCGGAAGAACACCAGGGGCGCCGCCAGGTGTCCGTGGTCGTGTCCGTCCCAGTCGGCGAGCAGTCGGTGGCATGCGGCGGTGAGCGGTTCGTCCGGCGGCTCCCGGTCCAGCGCGTCGAGCAGGGTGGGGAGCACGCGGCGGGCGCGCCCGTCCAGGACGTCGGACTGCCACCGGGCGCATGCCGCCGCGGTGACGACCCCCTCCGTGGTGATCAGCTCCTCGATCCGCTCCGCCCGGTAGGGCGGCAGCCAGTCCACCCCCACGTCGAGCGGAGCCCCGGCGGGCAGCAGCCGGTGGTTGGCGGACACGATGTACCCCTCGGACGGGTCGACCACCTCCGGCAGGTCGTCGAATGCGAGGAAGTCCTCCCAGGAGCGGGCGGCGTCGGCGTACCCGGCCGGGACTCCCCCGCTGCTGCCCGGCGCCCGGGCCGGAACGTTGCCCGCCGTCCTCAGGGCGATGGTGCCGTCCTGGCAGGCCACCACCACGTTGAGCACCGGCACGCCGAACGCCCGCAGGGTGTCCCGGAGTTCCGGGTAGTCACGCGCTCGCCACATCCGCTGGCACGCCTCGATCTCCGCCGAGGGCTCCAGGCCGCTCCAGAACAGGCCGTACCGGCCGGCCCCGTCCGAGCCGGGCAGGTCCAGTTCGACGTGGCGGGCGCCGCCGGCCGCGCGTACCGGGACCGGCTCCGCGCCCCGCACCGTGATCACGCTCTCCTCGGTCCACCTCTCGGCCTCCTCGGAGCCCGCGGTCGGCGCGAGGGTGCACAGGTCCTGTGTGTCGACGGTGGAGTTGGTGATGCCCCAGGCCAGGTGGCGGTTGGCGCCGGCGATCAGGCCCGGCAGACCGGGGACGGTGACCCCGTAGCCGGTGGCACCGTCCTCCTGGCCGTCCAGCCGCAGGCCCATCTGGTACCAGAGGCTGGGCTGGGTGAGGACGATGTGCGGATCGTTGGCCAGCAGCGGGTGCCCGGAATCCGTGTGCGCGCCGGAGACGGCCCAGGCGTTGGAGCCGAGTGGGTGCTCGCCCCCCAGCAGCGCGTCGAACCAGGCCCGTGACGCCGTCGGCAGGTCGGCCGGGGAGGGCTCGTCCGCCCCTGTCGCACGCCTCTCGCCCGGCGGGGCGGCGGGGCGGGTGCGGATGGTCACCGCTCCGTCGGCGGGATACTTCGGCGTGCTGAAGGCGGCGGCGTGTTCCGGGCGTTCCTGGGCGAGCCTGGCGCGGAACGCCTCGTTGGCGAGATTGCGGCCGAGGTCGAAGCCCAGGTATTTGACGATGACGATCGAGTCCAGGGGGGTCCAGGGCTCGGGGCGGTAGCGCAGCAACCCGAACTCCAGGGGGAGGCCGGCCCGTCGCCGCATCCGCCGTGCCGCCGCGTCGACTCCGTCGCTGAACGCCACCAGGTTCGCCCGGTGTTCCGGGGAGAGCAGCGCCTGCGACCGGCGGGCGACCCGCTCCAGCGCGAGCTTGCGGGCCCTGACGTCCTCGTCGACCACGACCGCTCCGAAGATCTCGGCCAGCCGTCCTCGGGCCCGGCGCCGGAGCACGTCCATCTGCCAGAGCCGGTCGGTCGCCTGGACGTAGCCGACGGCGAAGTAGAGGTCGCGCTCCCGGGCGGCCGCGACGAACGGGACGCCGCGATCGTCACGCCGGATGTCGGCGCCCTCGATCAGCCCGCGCAGCCGGAGCCGACCGCGGCTGCGCTGGGCGTGCAGGCTGGGCAGTGCCGCCGCTCGCAGGCAGCGTTCACGCCAGGTCATCGGCGTGCTCCTCCTTCGGGCGAGGTGCGGAGCGTTCCGGTGCGGGGGCCGCCAGCCCGGGGACGCGCCGGCCGACGAGCAGGTAGATGACGACGGCGGCCAGGGCGAACGAGCCGACGCCGAGGAACATGGTGGTGCCGTCGTAGGCCGCGAGCAGCAGGCCGCCGGTGAACGGCCCGATGAACACGCCGAGTTGTGCGAAGGTCTGGGCGCCGAAGTAGGCGCCACGGCGTTCCTCCGGCGCGATCCTGTCGATGATGGCGAACTCCGCCGGGTAGATGAGGATCTCCCCGAGGGAGAACACCACCATCGCGGCGACGAAGTGCCAGATCTCCCCCGAGTACGCGAAGCCGGCCATGCCGAGGACGGTCAGCAGGCCGCCGACCGTGATGGACGTCACGGGGTTGCGCTTCTCCATGAACCGGGAGACGGCCAGTTGCAGGACCACCACGGTCACCGCGTTGGTGGTCAGCACGTAGCCCAGGATCGTGGTGCCGTCGGCGAATCCGTCGGAGAGGTGCTGCGCGAGCAGCGAGGAGACGCGTCCGTGCACGGCCTCCAGCAGCAGTCCGGCGAGGATGAGGAAGAGCAGGCGCGGATCGGTCGCCACGACGCGCGCGCTGTCCGCGAGCCCTCTGAGGACGCCGCCGAGGTGCTGCGCCGCTTCCTCGCCGGTGGCCGTCCGGTCGGGCGCGACGGACGGCGCGGAGCTCCGCAGCAGGACTGCCGCCAGGCCGATCAGGTAGACGCCGTAGCCCAGCGCTCCGACCAGGAAGGCCGATCGGCCGCCCGCCAGTCCGACCGCCGCGCCGACGACGGGTCCGACGGCGAAGCCCATGTTGGTGGCCATGTACTGGTACGAGAAGACCTTCACCCGGCGTTGCGGCGGGAGCAGGTCGCTGAGCAGGGCCTTCCCCACGGGTCCGAAGGAGCTGCTGCTCAGCGCCATCGTCGCGTTGAAGGCGAACACCGCCGGGACGTCGTGGCTGAAGTAGAGGCCGACGAAGGAGCCGATCACGCCCAGGAGGGAGATCACCAGCAGCCGGGTGCGTCCGAGGAGGTCGGAGAGCGATCCGCCGACGAACCCGGCGAAGATCGAGAAGAACACCGACGAGCCGATGATGAAGCCGATCATGCCCGGTTCGAGTCCGAGTTCCTTGCGGAGGAACACGGCGAGGAAGGGGATGGTGACCGAGTTGGCGAGGCTCATGATGCCGGAGCCGACGATGAGCACCCGGGCGAGGACCGGCGTTGCTGCGGTGGTGGGGGTCATCGCGGTGTTGCGCCCTTTCCTGGTGCGGACTGTGTGCCGGACGTCCCGGTCTCGTGGGGAACGTCGTGCTCGGTGAGGAATCCTTGCAGGAGTTCGGCCAGGCGCCGGGCGTGCGGGTTGCGCAGCATGCCCTCGTGGTCCGCTTCGACGCGTTCCACCCGCAGGACGCCGGGCAGGAGCCGTGCCCATTCCGACGGGTGGTCCGCGCCGGCTGCGCCGTCCTCCCCGCCGGCCCGGACGAAGAGCGTCGGAAGACCGGCCGGCCGCGGTTCCGGCCAGCTGCGGTCGCACATCCACCGGTAGGTGCGGAACGCCGCCTCCAGGCCGCCCTGGAAGAACTCCACGGCCGAGGGGCCGATGATGCGCGCCGCGCGTGCGAGGACCATCGCGGTGGACTCGGTGCGCAGCAGCTCCGGCAGGTCGGTGTCGCGGTGCCGGGCGAGGTCGGGGAAGAGACCGGCGAGCGTGGCGAGGAACGCCAGGAGCTGGTCGTCGTGGCCGCCCGAGAGCTTCTTCTCCAACGCGGCCGGGTCCAGCGCGTCGAGCAGGACCAGGCCGGCGACCGGTACGCCGAGCTCGCGCAGTCTCCCGGCGACGTAGAAGCCGAGGGAGCCACCGTAGGAGTGGCCGACGAGGTGGAGGGGTCCGCCGTCCACCGCTGCGGCGATGATCCGCGCGCACTCCTCGGCGAGGGCCGTGGCGGTCTGCTCGCCGTCGCTCGCCCGTACCAGGCGGGCGGTGGAGAGCGCGGAGAAGGAGCGGTCCCGGAAGTGGGAGGAGAGCTGGGCGAAGGACTCGCCCAGCCCGAGAACTCCGGGCAGGGCGAACACGGGCGGGGCGCCCGCCGGGTGCTGCCGGAGCCGCAGGAGGGCGGGATGGCCGCCGTGGGTGTTCCTCGCCGTGTGGACGGCGTGGACCGGCCCGGTGGGCCGTCCGGCGTGGGCCGGCGGTGCCGGTGCGGCCCCGGTGTCCCCGCCCGGCCGGGTCGGCGGCCGGCCGGACTCGCCGGCCGGGCCGGGGGTCGCGTCATGGCCGGGCTCCCTGCCGATGCCCGCCGCCCGGTCGCTGTCGCCTGACGGCTCCGCCAGGCGCTCCCGGACGACGGCCGCCAGCGCGCGTGCGGTCGGCTCGCGGAGGAACTCGCGCAGCGGCACCTCCACGTCGAACGCGGTCCGCACCCCGGCCAGCAGCCTGGTGGCCAGCAGCGAGTGGCCGCCCAGATCGAAGAAGCCGGCGGTCGGATCCGCCCGGTCGAGGTGCAGCAGACCGGTGACGATCCGCAGGACGCGCTCCTCCACGGCGTCGGCCGGCTCCTCCCCTCGGCCGGTCCCCCGGAGGGTGAGGGTCGAGGCACCGGCCGGGTCGGGCAGGGCCTTGCGGTCGGCCTTGCCGTTCTGGGTGAGCGGCAGCCGGTCCAGGCGCACGAAGACCGTGGGGACCATGTAGCCCGGGAGCGTCGCGGCGAGTGCCACCTGCAGTGACTCCACCGACAGGCCCGCCCCCTCGGCGGGCACGACGTAGGCCACCAGGCTGGTCCCGCGTTCGGGCAGGTCGCGGGCGACCACCGCGGCCTCGGCGAGAAGGGGCAGGGCGCGCAACGCCTGCTCGATCTCCCCGAGTTCGATGCGGAAGCCGCGGATCTTGACCTGGTCGTCCTTCCTGCCGTGGTACGCGAACACGCCGGAGGGGGTGAGCCGGGCCAGGTCGCCGGAGCGGTAACCACGGCCACGGCCCCCGGGCAGTTCGACGAAGCGGTCGCGGTCGAGCTCGGGCCGTTTGAGGTAGCCGAGGCCGACCCCTGGGCCGGTCACCACGATCTCGCCGGTCCCGCCCGGCGGCACGGCCGACAGGGCGTCGTCCACCAGCAGGAACTCCGTGCCGGCGATGGGGCGGCCGATCAGCGACCCGGTCCCGCCGAGTTGGTCCTGCGTCACGCGGTGGAAGGAGGAGATCACCGTCGTCTCGGTGATGCCGTAGGCGTTGAGCAGGCGGGGCGAGTCGTCGCCGTACTTGGCGAACCACGGCGCCAGGTCGGAGAAGTACAGGGGCTCCCCGCCGAAGACCACCCAGCGCAGGGGCAGCCGGTCGGCGAAGCGGTTGTCCTCTGCGGCGAGTTGGTGGAAGGCCGTCGGGGTCTGGCACAGGACGGTGATCCGTTCGTCTCGGAGCAGCCGCCACAGCGCCGCCGGATCCTGCGCCGTCTGCGCCGGTACGACGACCAGCCGGCCGCCGTGCAGCAGGGCGCCCCACATCTCCCAGACGGAGAAGTCGAACGAGAAGGAGTGGAACTGCGTCCACACGTCCTCGGCTCCGAAGGCGTACGTCTCCTCGACCGCCGCGAAGAGACTCAGCAGGTTTCCGTGGGAGACCTGCACGCCCTTCGGACGGCCGGTGGTCCCCGAGGTGAAGATGATGTAGGCGCGGGTGTCCCGGTCGATCCCGGTCTGCGGCGCGTCCGCGCCGGGCTCGGGCAGCGGATCGTCCACGAACACGGCGGGCAGGCCGCCGGGCACCCGCCCGGCGAACGCCCTGGAAGTGATCACCGCCGCGGGCTCGGCGTCGTCGACGATCAGCTCCAGACGCGCCCGGGGCGTCTGCGCGTCCAACGGCGCATAGGACGACCCCGTGCGCAGCACGGCCAGCGCCGCCGCCACCATCCACACCGAACGCTCCAGCAGAATCCCCACCGGACGTCCGGGGTCCGATGTCACCGCACGCAGTGCCGCGGCCAGCCGGTCGGCGGTCTCGTCCAGTTGACGGTAGGTCCAGCTGAGCCGTCCGTCCTGGACGGCGATCCGGTCCGGGAACTCGGCCACCACCGCGGCGAACGCCTCCCCCAGGTGCGCGGCCCGGTTCAGGACGGAGTCGGGCCGGGTGGCGCCGGCCGCCAGGAGGGTCCGCGGGGCGGGTGGCCGACTGCGCAGCGCGACGCGCCGCCGGAGCTGCTCCGCACGGTCTTTGTTCATCGATTCATCCTTCACTCGCGTCGCGCGTCCGGCGGGTCAGAGGGTGAGCAGGAGCGCCGGCAGCAGTCCCCGGGCCTCCACACGGTCGAGGAACGCCGGCCAGTGGGCGGAGTCGGCGACCGTGCCCGTCCGCGCCGCGTCGGAGAAGTGCAGCGTGTCCCCCGTGACGTCCGCCCAGATGCGGGCGAGTTCCGCGCTCTCCTCGGCGGTGGCCAGCGGCACCGTCCCCAGGCTCCGGTCCGGCTCCTCCAGGAAGACGTCGAGGACCCGGGCGACGGCGTCGATCAGCCGCTCCACGGTGGCCGTCGTGAAGAGGGTGGCGTCGTACTGGACGTCGAGCCGCAGCCGGTCGCCCTCCAGGAAGCGGAAGAGCAGGTCGAAAAGGCTCGTCTGCGCGGGCATCTGTTCGAGGGTCGCGGTCAGTCCCGGCAACTCGCCCAGGCCCAGCGGGTAGTTGTCCACGGTGACGATCACCTGGACCAGGGGCGGCGTGCCGGGCCGGCGGGGCGCCTCCACGGACCTGACGATCTCCTGGAACGGCGTCAGCTGGTGCTCCAGCGCGGTCAGCGCGCTCGCCGTGACGGATTCGAGCAGGCCGGCGGCGGTGTGGTCGGGGTCCACCCGGTAGCGGCAGGGCAGCGTGTTGGCGAAGAAGCCGAGCAGGTGTTCCGTGCCGGGGACGGCGCGGCCGGCCACCCCGGTGCCGAGCACGACGTCCGGCTGCTGGGCGAACCGGGCCATGACGACCGCGGTGGCGGCCTGGACGAGCATGAAGAGGGTCGTCCGGCGCTCACGGGTGAGGTCGGCGAGCCGCCGGGTGGCGTCCTCGTCCCAGGTCCGGGTGGCGTGGCCCGGGGTCCGGGCGCGGTCCTCGGCGCGTTCGTGATCGGTGATGAGGGGGAGTTCTCCCGGGTAGCCGTCCAGGTAGGAGCGCCAGAAGGCCCGCTCCTGGTCGGCGGAGGACGCCAGTTGCTCCTGCTGCCAGGCGGCGTAGTCGCCGTACTGGACGGTGAGTTCCGGCAGCCGCGGCCTGCGCCCCTCCTGGTGGGCCAGGTACGCCTCGGTGATCTCCCTGATGGCCACGTCGATCGACCAGCCGTCGGAGACGACGTGGTGGTTGCTCCACTCCAGGATGTGCTCGGTGGCGGAGAAGGAGTACAGCCGGATCACCGCCAGCGGGCCGCGTTCGAGGTCGAAGCGCCGCTCGGCGGCCCGCTGCCAGACGTACGCCCTGCGGGCCTCGAAGTCCCCGCCGACGTCGGCGGTCACCTCCACGGCCTCCAGTCGGACCCGGGCCTCGGGCGCCGGCGTCTGGTAGGGGACGCCGTCCCGGACGAGGAAGCGCACGGAGAGGATCTCGTGGCGGTCCACCAGGGTGTCCACCGCGTACCGGAGTGCTTCGAGGTCGACGCGACCGGACAGGGCCAGCAGGGTGACGCCCTCGTAGGAGCGGTCGTCGGGGTCGACCTGGTGGAGGAACCACAGGCTGGCCTGGTTGCCGGCGAGCGGGAACTCCACCGTGCCGTCGGGCTGCCTGGGGATCCGGACGGCCGCCAGGGAGGCGGGCCGGTCCGGCGAGGCGCCGCGCTCGATGAGGGAAGCCAGCGCCCGGGGCGTCGGGTTCTCGAAGAGCGTCCGCAGCGGGAGGTCCACCCGGTACCGGTCGCGCAGCCGGGCCATCACCTGGGTGGCGTGCAGCGAGTGCCCGCCGAGCTCGAAGAAGTCGGAGGTCGCGCCGGGGCGGCGGTCCAGCCGCAGAACGGACGCCCAGGTGTCGATCACCGCGGCCTCGGTCGGCGTGGCGGGTGCGTCCTCCCGCTCGGTCGACGCCGTGACCAGACTGCCCACGTCCCGGGTGGCGAGCACCTTGGTGTCGACCTTCCCGTTGGTGTTCCGGGGAAGTTCGTCGAGGCGGATCAGGAAGTCCGGGACGGCATAGCGGGGCAGCACCCTGGCCAGCCGGTCACGGACGGCGGACGGCGGGACGTCGAGGCGGATCACCGGCGCGTCCTGCGGGACCGGAGCGCCGTCGCCGGCCGTGCCCTCGGCCACCTTCGGGACGTAGAAGGCCACGAGCTGTTTGCCGCGGCCTTCCTCGAAGGTGCGGGCGATGACCGCGCTCTCCTGGAGGTCGTCCAGACCGGCCAGGGCGGCCTCGATCTCGCCGAGTTCGACGCGCTGGCCGCGGATCTTCAGCTGGCTGTCGATACGGCCGAGGAACTCGTAGCCGCCGTCGGCGAGCTGGCGGGCGCGGTCGCCGGTGCGGTAGGCGAGGACCCGGGGGTCGTCGGCGAAGGGGTCGGGCACGAACGCCTTGGCGGTCCGCTCGGGGTCGTTGAGGTAGCCGGCGCCGACGACCAGACCGCCCACGTACAGCTCTCCCGGGGTGCCGACGGGCACCGGCTCCCGGTCGTCGTCGAGGACGTAGACGGCGCAGTTGCGGATCGGCCGGCCGAGCTGGACCGAGGCGACCTGCTCGTCGACGTCCTCGACGACCTCGTAGTGCGTGACGTCGTCGGAGATCTCGGTCGCGCCCCACATGTTGAGGAAGCGCACCTCGGGCAGCAGCCTCCGGAAGGTGTTCACGGTCCTGGGCGTCAGCGCCTCGCCGGCGCACACGACCCAGCGCAGTGCGAGGCCGGGGAAGTTGTCCACGCCGTAGTAGGCGAGTTCCGCGTTGATCACGCTGAGGACGGACGGGGAGACCTCCAGGATCGTGACACCGTCGTCGGCGAGCGCGCGCAGCAGCCGGGGCGGGTCCTGGCTGATCTCGTCCGGGTAGATCACCGTGGTGCCGCCGACGGTGAGCGGCGCCAGCATCTGCCACACCGAGATGTCGAAGGTGGCGGCGGCGTCCTGGGACACCAGGTCGCCGTCGGCGATGTCGAGCGCGGCGATCTTGGCTTCGATGTGGTTGAGCATCCCGTCGTGCCGGATCAGCGCGCCCTTCGGCTCTCCGGTGGATCCGGAGGTGAAGGTGACGTAGGCGCTGTCCCGCCCGGTCGGCACCGGGCCCGTGTACGGCTCGCGGCCCGCGGACTCGGCGAGCACCTCGCGCAGGTCGAGGACCGGGATCGGGGCGGCTTCGCCCGCGGCTTCCGCGGCCGCGGCGGTCAGCGTCCCGGTGAACGTCCCGCCGCTGAGCAGCAGGGCGGCCTCGCTGGTGCGCAGCATGGCGGCGACGCGCGTGGTGGGGCCGCCCGGCAGGGGCAGGTACACCGCGCCGGTTCGCATGACGGCCATCGCGGCGGTGAGGAAGTCGAGGTCCCGGCCGGCGCCCAGCCCGACCACCGTGCCGGGTCCCGCGCCCAGTTCGGCCAGCCGGCCGGCAAGTCTTCCGACGCGCCCGGCCAGTTCGAGGTAGGTGAGGGTGTCCTCGCCGCACCGGGCGGCGGTGTTGTCCGCGTGTGCGGCGACGGCCTGCTCGAACACCTGGAACCAGCCGTCCGCCGACAGGGGTTGCGGCGTGGGGTCGCCGAAGCCGGCCAGCAGCTGCCGCCACTCCTCCTCGCCCAGCAGCTCCCGCCGGGTGGGCACGTGGTTGACCCCGGCCGCGATGCTCTCCAGCGTGCTGCGGTACAGCCCCGCGATCCGCCGCAGCTGCTGCTCGGAGACCCGCTTCATATTCCCTTCGAGGTCCAGTGCGAGCAGTCCGCTGAAGGGGTCCCTGTTGAACTCGGCGCGCAGCGTGAAATTGGTGTGGATGTACGCCTTGGCGTCCAGGACTTCCAGGCCGGTCTGCGCGGCGAGCCGCTGGTAGCTGTGGAAGTGGGTGTAGTTGAAGCTGATGTCGGTCAGCTCCCGTGTGCCGACCAGCCGCTGGATCTCCGCGAGGGGGTAGCGCCGCATCGGCAGCAGCGACGTCTCCTTCTCCAGGGCGGCGCGGATCAGGTCGCTCCAGCGGGCGCCACCGCTGCGCAGCCGGTACGGGACCATGTTGAGGTGCAGTCCGTAGACCTCGGTGCCGCCCTCGTCCTCGGAGCGGCCGTTCGACATCACGGACAGGACGATGTCGTCCCGCCCGGTCAGGGTCGCGACCACCCGGGCGTGGGCGGCGATCAGGACATGCCTGACGGTGACGCCGCAGGCCCGGGCCGCCCGGTCGAGGGCGTCGGAGAGCCCGGGGTCGATGTCCACGCTGAGGAAGCCCATCGTGCCCTCGTGGACGTCCGAGGACCCGCTGACCAGCCTCGGCAGGAGGGTGGGCTCCACGCCGTCCAGTTCGGCGGCCCAGAACGAGCGGGCCTCGGGGTCGCGCAGCGTCCGCTGCTCCAGGGCGATGAAGTCGGCGTAGCGGCGCGCCGTCCGAGGGGCGGGCGGCCTGTCCTCACCGTGCTTGATGGCCCAGTAGTCGCTCAACAGCTCGGTCATCAGCGAGGCTTCGCTCCACCCGTCGAGCAGGGCGTCGTGGAAGCTCATGGAGAACAGGAACTCCCGCTCGCCCAGGACGTGCGTGTGGAACCGGGACAGGGGCGGGCTGGCCCAGTCGTAGGGGACGCGTTCCTCGTGGGTGTGCCATGCCTCCAGCGCCGCCTGCTGCTCGGTGGCCGACAGGTGCGTCAGGTCCGTGGCGCCCAGGTGGACGGTGGCCGTCCTGTGCACCAGCTGCAGCGGTTCGCAGTAGCCGGTGAGGTCGAAGGAGGTGCGGAGGATGTCGTGGCGGTCCACCAGCCGGGCGATGGCCCGTTCCATGGCGGCGTGGTCGTAGGCGTCCTTGAGCCGGAACGAGAACACGTCGCAGTACATGTTGACGCCGGGCTGGTACACGCTGTGGAACAGCAGCCCGGCCTGCAGGGTGCCGACCGGGTAGGCGTCCTCGATCCCGGCGGCGTCCCGGAGCCGTTCCCGGTCCTCCGCGGAGAGCAGGCTGAACGGCGCGACGGGCTCCTCGGCGGCCGGCTCCTGCTCGGCGACGGCGGCGAGGGCCTTCGGCGTCTGCAGCGCGTAGATGTCCGCGAGGTCCAGGGACAGGCCGCGCTTCTCGGCGTTCGCCCGCAGATTGAGCGCCAGGATGGAGTCGCCGCCGACGCTGAAGAAGGAGTCGTCCGCGGTCACTCCCTGAACGCCGAGGACCTCTTCGTAGAGGCCGACGAGAGCGCGGACGGTGGCTTCCGCACCGGCTTCGGGCAGGCCGTCGCCGGCGTGGGCCGCGGGGGCGTGCTCGCGCAGGCTGTTGGCCACCGTCGCGGCGGGCAGACGGGTCTTGTCGACCTTGCCGTTGAGGTTGACCGGCAGGGCGTCGACCGGGACGACGAAGGCGGGGATCATGTAGTGCGGCAGGCGTTCCCGCAGGTGGCGGAAGAGCCGCTCCGGGTCGAACTCGTCGCCTCGCACGATGTAGGCGGTGATCCGGGGCGTGCTGTCCGCGGATGCGGCACGGGGCCGGTCGCCGCCCCGGATCAGGTCCCGGATGCGGGTGATCTCCGTGGAGACGGACCGTTCCTTCACCACCGGGCTCGCCGGCGCCTTCGGCGTGGCGGCGGTGACGGCGGCGTGGCGGACACCGGGGACGTCGGTCAGCGCGGAGCGGATCTCGCCGAGTTCGACCCGGAATCCGCGGATCTTGATCTGGTCGTCCCTGCGGCCGAGGTACTCGTACTCGCCGGTGGAGGTCAGCCGGGCGAGGTCGCCGGAGCGGTATCCCCGCCCGCGGCCGCCGGGCAGCTCGACGAAGCGCTCCCGGTGCAGCTCCGGGCGATTGAGGTAGCCGAGGGCGACGCCGGGGCCGGTCACCACGATCTCGCCGGTCTCCCCGGGCGGCACCTCGGACAGGCCGTCGTCGACCAGGAGGAAGCCGTAGTCGGGCAGGGGGCGGCCGATCAGCGAGGCGCTCTCCCGGAGGTCCTCGCTGCGGACCCGGCGGAAGGAGGCGTGCACCGTCGTCTCGGTGATCCCGTACATGTTCACCAGGCGGGGGGCGTCGTCCCCGTACTTGCCCACCCAGCCCCGCAGATCCGAGAAGTACAGAGGTTCTCCGGCGAAGACCACCCAGCGCAGCGGCAGCACGTCCGTGTGCCGGCTGTCCTCGGCCCACAACTGCTGGAACGCGGTGGGCGTCTGGGTCAGCACGGTGACCCGCTCGTCCCGGAACAGCTGCCGCAGCGCCACCGGATCCTTAGCCGTCCGTGCCGGTACGACGACGACGGTGCCGCCGTGGAGCAGGGCTCCCCACATCTCCCAGACGGACAGGTCGAAGGCGAAGGAGTGGAACAGCGGCCACACGTCCTCGGGGCCGAAGTCGTACCCCTCCTCGCAGGAGGTGAAAAGGCTCAGCAGGTTGCCGTGGGAGACCTGCACGCCCTTCGGCCGGCCCGTGGTGCCGGAGGTGAAGATGATGTAGGCGCAGGTGTCCCGGCCGGTGACGGCGTCGGGCTCCTTCGCGGCGGTCGCCGGGACGGGATCGTCCACATGGACGGCGGGAACGCCGTCGGGTACCCGCCCGGCGAGGGACCGTGACGTGATGACGGCGCCGGGCTCCGCGTCCTCGACGATCAGCTCCAGACGCGCGGGGGGCGTCTCGGCGTCCAGCGGAACGTACGCGGAACCGGTGCGCACCACTGCCAGCGCCGCCGCCACCATCCAGGCCGAACGCTCGAGCAGGATCGCCACGGGGCGCCCCGGATCCGGCGCCACCGCACGCACGGCTGCCGCCAGTCGCCCGGCGGCCTCGTCCAGCTGGCGGTATGTCCAGCTCCGGTCCCCGTCCCGTACGGCGATCCGCTCCGGGAACGCCTCGGCGGCCGCCGCGAATGCCTCCGCCAGCCCGTCCACGGAAGACGAAGTGGTGCCCTGGGACTCGTCCCGCTTCATTGCGAACCTCCTGAAATCCGTGTCATTTCGGGGGAAGACCGATCAGGTCGTGCAGGCCGGCCCGGAACTCCTCGCCCACCCGCGTCGCCACGCCGTGCGTGACGAGGTCACGCTGGTACTGGAGGCGGAACACCAGACGGTCGCCGTGGCGGGCGCCGTAGAGACTGAGCGCGAACGGCACATCGCGGGGCGGTATGTCGAAGGCCTCGAGTTCGACGCCGCCGAAGCTCTGGCGGCAGCCGCTCCACGGAATCGCGAATCCCTCGTCGAGCCAGCCGCCGGCCGACTGCTGGAACGTCAGCGTCGCCTGGAAGAGCGGGTTCTGTCCGTGCCGCTCCGGCGCCAGGCTCCTGATCAGGCGGGACAGGGGAAGGTGCGCGGTCTCCAGGCCGGTGCGCAGTTCCCGCCAGGTGCGCTCCGCCAGTTCGTCGGGGGCGTCACCGCTGCTGAAATCCCCCAGCAGCGGCAGCATGTTGACGAGGTATCCCACGGTCCCCGCGTAGCGCCAGTCGCCGCGTCCGTGGTGGGGCGTGCCGATGACGATCCGCCGGTGTCCGGTGACCCGGTGCAGCGCGCGCAGGTAGGCCGTGGCGAAGAGGACGAACGGGGTGCGGCCGCGCGCGCGGGCCTGCTCGTGAACGCGCCGCGTGGTCGCGGCGTCGACTGCGAAGTCGGCGATCCCCGCCGGATTGCGCCGGCGCCTGGCCGGCCGCTCGTGCGGGAACAGCAGGTGGTTGCGCAGCGGGCGCCACCGCTCGGTCAGGGCGGCGAGGTGGGCCTTCGCCGCGTCGGAGTCCAGCGCGCCCGTCTGGGCGGCCGCCCACTCGGCCGCGCCGGCCGGCGTGGTGACGGCGGGTTCGGCGCCGGGTCCGGGTGCGTCGTCGACTCCCAGGAGGTCGGCCAGGATCTCGGCCATCACGATCCGCAGGGACCAGTGGTCGACCACCGCGTGGTGGCAGGCGAGCATCAGCACGGTGCCGGTCGGGGTGAGAACGGCGGCGGCCCGCACCAGAGGACCCGACGTCAGGGCGAACCGCCGGTAGGCGACGTCCTCCAGGAAGCGGCGGGCCGCTTGGGGATCCTCGCTCTCCTCCTCCCGGTGCCGGAAGTCGAGCGGGACGCTGTCGTGCACGATCTGGGTGCCGGTGCCCAGGGGGCCCAGCGTGGTCCGGAGGGCGGGGTGCCGGGCGACGGCGGCGGCGACGGCCGCGCGGAGGCGGTCCGGGTGCAGCCGCCGGGCGATGCGTACCGCCGTGGGCAGGATGTTGGCGGTGTCCTCCGGGTGCAGCTCGTCGTGGAAGGCGAGTTGCGTCTGGGCCTCGGACGCCGGAAACGTCCCGGCGCCGTCGCCCGGTGTCCCGGTGGAAGCCGCGGCGGGGGGCGGCGTGGCGGCGGGGGGCGGCGGGGCGGCGAGTTCTTCGGCTATCTCCGCGAGGGAGCGGTCGCCGTAGAAGAGGCCCGCCTCCACGGGTCGGTCCAGGTGACGCTCCACCGCGCCCTTCAGCGTCACCAGTTTGAGCGAGTCCAGACCGAGCGCCGCCAGCGGCAGCTCCTGGTCCTCCGGGCCCGGCTCGTATCCCAGGTGGCCGGCGGCGAGCCGGCCGAGTGTGCCGCGCAGCGCCTCCCGGCCGGTCTCCCGCTTTGCCGGGGAGGGCGGCGCCGGTTCGGCCGCACCGGCGGCGGGGGGCGCGGGCCGGGACCGCCGGACGGTCCGCAGGGCGCCGTCGAGGTGGCGCTGCCTGGTCTCCGACCGGCGGATCTTCCCGCTGGACGTCTTGGGCAGGGACCCCGGGAAGACGAGGACCACGTCGGCGAGGTGCACGTCGCACTCCGTGCCGACCTCTCGTCGCACGCCCTCGGCCAGCAGGCGCGCCGCACTGTCGTCGGTGCGCAGCGCGGCCAGCCCCTCGCGGGTCACCTCCAGCACCAGGACGACGTCCCGCTCCTGCGCATCCGGCTGGAAGGCCGCGGCGGCGCCCGGGCGGAAGTACGGGGAGGTCCGGGAACCGACGCTCTCGATGTCATGGGGGTGGAAGTTGCGTCCGGCGACGATGATCAGGTCCTTGCTCCGCCCCACCGGGTAGAGCTGTCCGTCGTGGACGGCGCCGAGGTCCCCGGTGCGCAGGAACGCCCCCTGCCGCCCGGCGACGCGGGCCCGGAAGGTCTCCTCGGTGGCAGCCGGGTCGCCCCAGTAGCCGTGCGCGACGCCCGGGCCGCGCACGCAGATCTCCCCCACCGCCCCGTCCGGCAGGCTCTCCCCGTTCTCGCCCCGGACGACGACGGTGGTCCCGAGGGCCGCGCTGCCCGAGGAGACGATCGCCACGGTGTTCGCCGCCCCTTCGGAGGCGGCCCGGAGCGTCCCCTTCTCCAGGGCGCTCCGGTCGAACCGCCCTGCCCGGTACCCGGCCCCGCGTTCGGATCCGGAGACGAAGAGCGTGGCCTCCGCCAGGCCGTAGCAGGGGTACACGGCGCCCGCGTCGAAGCCGTGCTCGGCGTACCGGGCGGTGAAGCCGCGAAGCGTCCGTTCGCTGACCGGTTCGGCCCCGTTGAACGCGACCCGCCAGGAGCCGAGGTCGGCTCCCGCCAGCCGCGCGGGGTCGTACCGGTCGACGAGGAGCTGGTAGGCGAAGTTGGGCCCGCCGGAGCAGGTGGCGCCGAAGCGAGCGATCGCGAGCGGCCAGATCATCGGATCGTGGATGAAGGCGAACGTGTTGAGCAGCACCGACGGGATGCCGAGGAACAGCGGCAGCAGCGCGGTGCCGATCAGCCCCATGTCGTGGTACATCGGCAGCCAGCTCAGGACGACGTCGTCGGGGCGGATGCCGAAACCGTGCGTGATCGCCGTCTCGTTCTCCACCAGGTTGCCGTGGCTGACCATCACGCCCTTGGGCAGCCCGGTGGATCCGGAGGTGTACTGGAGGAAGGCGAGGTCCGCGCCGTCGAGCCGGACGGGCCGGAACCGCTCGTGGCCGGTCGCCGGCATGGATTCGACGGTGCGCACCACGGGACCGCCCGCCGTGCCCTGCGGCCAGAGCGTCTCGCTCAGCTTCCCGGCGATCTCCTCGGTGGTGAGGGCGTGCGTGGGGCGGCAGCTGCGGGACACCGCCGCGATGCGGTCGAGCCTGGCGCCCGGCCGGGGTGCGTACAGGGGCACCGCGACCACGCCGGCGTACAGGCAGCCGAGGAATGCCGTCAGGTAGTCGGGGCCGGGCGGGAAGAGCAGCAGGACCCGGTCGCCCGGACGTGCCGTGCGCTGCAGGCAGGCCGCGATCCCGAGCGCCGACCGCTCCAGCTCGCGGTAGCTCACCCTCCGTTCCACGGCGAGCTCGGGCCCGACGAACGTGTACGCGGTGTCGTCCGGCCGCTCACGGGCCCAGTGGGAGAGGGCGGCGGGGATCGATGCGAAGCCCGGGCGGGCCGTCGGTTGCGTCACCGTGCCCTCCCCCCGTCCGCCGTCCGGCGGGCGCCCTGCGACGGCGCGTCCTGGATTCCGGGGGCCAGTCGGCCGACGGCGTCGGCGCACGTCCTGGCGACCTGGGCCGGGGAGTCGCCGCGGGCGATGACGTAGCCCAGGCGGTCGAGTGCGTCACGGGGCGGGCGCACCGGGGCTCCCGGGCGGGCGGTGACGACGACGCGGTCCACGCCCTCGATGGCGCGCGCCTGCTCGACGCCGCCGACGCCGGTGAGTTCGCCCTCCCGGCCGGCGAGCAGGAACTCGATGCCCGCGTAGCGGTCCGGCTCGGCCATGGGCTCCGGGGGCTGGCCCAGGACGACGCGCAGCTGCTGTTCGAGGAGTTCCGTCCCGGTGGCCAGCCGGATGAGTTCCGGGATCATGCCGCCGGCCATCCGGGCGTTGATCTCGACGACGGCGGGGCCGTCCTCGGTGAGCCGTATCTCGGTGTGGGTGGCGCCCAGTTCGATGCCGACGGACTGCACAGCGCGGCGCGCGACGTCCTCCAGCCGGCCCGCGACGGCGGGCGGGAGCGGGGCCGGGAAGAGGTGGCGGTGCTCGATGAAGTACGGGGAGCCGGTGAGGCTCTTCTCGGTGATGCCGATGCAGCGCGTCTCGCCCTTCCAGCTGAACATCTCCACGCTGAACTCGGGGCCCTCCAGGTAGTGCTCGACCAGGGCGACACCGGCCGTGGGCAGGCCCCGGGCGTTGACCCGGACGGCGAGGATCTTCCGTACCTGGTCCTCGGCCTGTTGGCGGGTGGTGCACAGCAGCACGTTGGTGGAGCCCGATTCGTCGGCCGGCTTGACCACGCACGGCAGGCCGGTGGTGTCGACCGCCCCGGCCACCGAGGCGACGTCGGTGACGGCGGCGAAGCGCGGCTGGTGCACCTTCGCGGAGCGCAGTATCCGCCGCAGCGCCGACTTGTCGCGGCAGGCGGCCACCGCCTCGACGGGGTTGCCCGGCAGCCCCAGCCACGCCGTCAGCTCGGCGACCAGCGGGACGTAGAAGTCACTGGTGGTGGTGACGCCCGCGATCTCCTCCCGACGGAAACGGTCCTGGATGCCGCGGCGCAGTTCGGCCAGGGAGTTGGTGTCGCAGACCAGCACCTCGCACTCCGCCTCGGCGAGCCCGGCGTACCTGTCGGGCCTGCTGGTCAGCAGGACGGGTTCGTATCCCAGCCGGCGAGTCGTCTCCAGCGCGAGCATGCCGGTCCCGGTGGTGTTGGACTCCACGAAGACGAGGTGCCGGCTCAGCCCGTCCGTGCCGTCGCCCTCCCGTGCCGTGCGGGACCACTGGTGCACGACCCGGCCCGGTTCCACGACCTGGGGCCGGGGGGCCGTGGCCTGCTCGTGCAGTCCTTTCCGCTCCCAGTACGCGTCGTTGTAGATGGTGTCGGCGTACCGGTCGCCGCGGTCCGGGAGGATGCCGACGATGCGGGTGCCCGGCTCGGCCCGGGCGGCGAGGTCGCCCAGCACCCGGTACACGGACCCCGAGGTGTTCCCCGCGAAGATCTGCTGCTCACGGGCGAGGGCACGGGTGGACTCGAACGCCTCGGCGTCGTTGAGCCAGTGCACCTCGTCGATCAGACGGCGGTCGAGGTTCTTCGGCAGCAGGCTGTTGCCGAGACCGCTCTGCAGCCGGCTCGGCATGTCGGGCTGCCCGAAGAGCACGCTGCCCACGGCGTCGACGCCGACCACGGTGAGGTCCGGCAGGGTCTCCCGCAGGGCACGGGCGGTGCCGCACAGGGATCCCCCGCTGCCCACCGATCCGACGAGTACGTCGATCGGTCCGAGGTCCTCCAGGATCTCGTCGGCGAGCAGGCGGTAGGCGCCCGGGTTGTCCGGGTTGCTGTACTGCTGCGGCCAGAAGGCGCCCGGCAGGTCCGCGATCAGGCGGTCCAGCAGTTCCAGCCGTGCGCTCTGCCACCCGGCCTCCCCCATCGCCTCTACGACATGCACCTGACATCCCAGTCCGCGCAGCTTGGCCAGGGTGACCTCGTCGATACGAGGGTCGGTGACGATGTGCACGTCATGGCCGAGGGCCGTTCCGACGATGCCGATGCCCAGCGCCATGGTGCCGGAGGAGCTCTCGATGATGGGTGCCCCGTCGCGGAGGGCGCCGGTGCGCTTCGCCTCCAGGATCATGTTCCGGGCGACGCGGTCCTTCATGCCGAACAGGTTCTGCAGTTCCAGCTTCGCGTAGACCTCGGCGCGCGGCGCGCCGTCCATGCGGAGGCGCACCAGCGGCGTGTGTCCGATCGTGTCGACCACGCTGTTGAAGAGCATGTTCAGATCCCTGGGTGGTTGCCGACGGAGGTGGTGGCGGAGGTGGTGACGGAGCCTTCGGGTCTTTCCGGACGTCCGGATGTCTCCGGCCCGTCGGATCGCCGGCTTTCGGGACCCAACGAGCGGTAGACGGACACACTCCCTGTGAAGGCGGCGCATGATTTGCGGACGTACTCGACTTCCTCCGCGTGCTCGTCCACATCGCCGGGGAGGAGGATGCCGAGGTTCGTCCCGCTGTGGGCGAGCACGAGTCCGAGTCCGCCGATGTCCCGGCACATGCGCAGCAGATCGCCGAAGTGCTTTCTGGGCGAGAGCGTGGAGTTCATCTCCGCGCTGCGGGTGGAAATACCGCCGACCGCCTGGAGGTCACCCGCCCGGACCGCGTCCGCGAGTCGTGCCAGGAGCGCCGCGTACTCGCGTTTCTCGGCCGAGCCGCGCGGTTTCTTCGTCCGATTGAACCGGACGGTGTCCACCATTCCCCCGACGTCGTGGGCGACGATGGTGAGAGGCGGGAGGAACCCGAGTCTCTCCCGCAGCCTCACTTCCCGGTGGTAGAAGGCCACGATTCCCGGGTACATCACGCCGTCCGACGGCTCGATGCCGCGCAGCAGCGACTCGATCCGCTCCTCGGTGAGCCGCAGGCCCACCGCCTCGCCGACGGCGCGGGCGGTGGCCACCAGATCGGCGGAGGAACTGGCGAGCCCTTTCCCCTCGGGCAGGGTGGTGGTGATGCTCAGTGAGCCGCCGCCGCGATATCCGTGGGCCAGCAGCAGGCGTTCCGCGAGCAGACGGGACTTGGTCTTGTGCGCCGGCTGGACCACCACCTCGCGGTGGGACGGGGTGAGCCGGAACTCCGCCGTGGAGGTGCGGGTGATCGGGAAGGTGACGAGGAAGTCCAGGTCGCCGTCCGGCAGCATCCCCTGGAGCAGTTCCCCGAAGGTTCCGTTCGCGACACCGCGGCCGACGCCGTCTTCCCCGTCGGAGCCGTACGGCGATGCCCCCTGCTGTTCATCCGGTGGTCCGGTCATCCGCTCCCCCCGAGTCCGTTCCGGTCCATGCCGCCGTCAAATGCCCAGCTGCCGATCGATTTCTCCGAGCGCGCCACGCAGACGCCCACCGCGTCCCTCCCACTGGGCGCGCTGCTCGTCGAGGTGAGCGGCCTGCTCGGCCAGCACCTCGCGCACCGCGTCGGGGTGTGCGGACCCCGCCGACCGTTTCCGGCGCAGGCTCTCCTCCACGTCGAAGGCCACGGCCAGGGCGCGGCCGGGCTCCGCGAGTGCGAAGCCGTGCGCGAGGGCGACCTCGCGCAGCAGGTCGGGCGCGGTCTCGCGCGGCGACAGCCCGCGTCCGGAGGCGGCGACGATGTACTGCCCGGCGATGACCTGGGCCCGTCGCCAGGGCACGTCCTCGTCCAGCGTCAGCAGGTTGGCCAGGGTGAAACCACCGAGGTACTCGCGCTCGCACACCTCGAGCATCCGGTCCTTCCGGAACCGCAGGTTGTCCAGTACGGCGCCGAGCAGGCGCAGCACGCTCCGTACGGCGGTGAAGGCGTGAAGGAGGTGAGCGCCGGCTTCCTTCGACACCTCGACCGAATTCGAGTAGGGCGTGTTGCGCTGACCGAGGACGAGGTCGAGGTGGAAGGCGCTGAGATGCGCGGTCCTGCCCCGGATGCGTTCCAGGACCGGGAAGTTCTTCTTCTGCGGCATCGCGGAGGAGATGCCGCTGAGGCCGTCGGGCAGGTCGATGAATCCGTACTCGCTGCTGCCCCAGCTCATGAGGTCGGTGGCGAAGCGACTCAGTGAGACCCCGAGGACGGAGAACTCGGCGGTGATCTCGACGGACCAGTCGCGGGAGGCCACGGCCGCGAGTGCGTGCGGCCGGGCTTCGCGGAACCCGAGGAGTTCGGCCATGCGGCCCCGGTCCCAGGGCAGTTCCTGTCCCGCCATGGCGCCGGCGCCCAGCGGGCAGACGTCGATCCCGTCGTAGGTGGACAGCAGTCGGGTCAGGGAGTGGATCGCCTGCTCGCACAGGGCCGCCAGGTAGAAGCCGGGCGTGATGACCTGGGCGGTCTGGAGGTGGGTGTAGCCGGGCATGGGGATGTCGAGGGTGCGGGAGGCCAGGCGGTGCACGGTGCGGGCGTATTCCAGGAGCTGCTCCGCGGTACCGAGCAACTGCTCCCTGCCGAAGAGCAGCTGGGCGCACGCCTGGAGGTCGTTGCGACTGCGGTCGACGTGCCATGCGGGCACGGGTCCGGCGAGTCGCTCCTCCACGAAGCGCTCCAGGGCGAACGCGATGTCGGACATGTTGCCGGCCGGGCTCGCCCGGATGCGTTCGGCCGTGGCCCCCGAGAGCAGGCGCCCGATTTCCTGGACGCGCGCCCGGGAGACGATGCCCATCCGCCCGTACTCGAGGGCGAGCACCTTTTCGATGGCGACGTACCAGGGCAGGAGGTGTTCCGCCTCGTACTGGAACTGCGGAGCGAGTATCTCGTCGTGGAGCAGAGCGCTCGGGGGCGAGGTGATGCGTCCGCTGATCGGGGTCGCGCAATGCCCCGGCTCCGGACTCATGAGGCGGCCTGGTAGGTCGTCCGCATCTTCCACGAGAACCACTGCCCGACGGTCACCCGGTCGAGATCCGCCTCGGTGGCGCCGGCCGCCGGCGCCCGCATCGGTTCGATCGAGGTGTCGTGGTTCGGCAGGTAGAAGAACGGGATGGAGATCCGCGACGTCGCTCCCTCGGCCTCGGGATTGACGACCCGGTGCACCGTCGACTTCCAGCGGCCGCCGGTCCAGAAGGCCATCAGATCGCCGATGTTCACCACGAAGCTGCCCGGGACGGCCGGGACGTCCAGCCAGTCGTCGTCGCCCCGGAGCACTTGCAGGCCGCCCAGCGCGTCCTCCACGTACAGCACGGTGAGACTGCCCCAGTCGGTGTGGGCGTCGCGGCGGAGCCGGTCGGGCTCCGGGTCCGGGTAGTAGTAGTTCGCCAGCAGCAGCGACACGTGCTCGTCGAACTTCCGGTCGAAGAAGTCCTCGTCCAGATCGAGCGCCAGGGCGAACAGCCGCATGATGTCGGCCGACAGCTCCGTCATGGCGGCGATGTACTCGTACCAGACCGCCTTGAAAGCGGCGTCCGGCCAGATGTTGGCCGCCTTCCAGGTCGCCGGGTAGTCGCCGAGCCTCGCGCGCTCCTCCTCGCTCAGGTCCCCGGTGACGTGCGCCGCGAACGCCTCGTACGGCCCGCCCGGGCGGCGCAGGCCGGACACCCCGGCGCCCTGGTTCGCGCTCAGCTCCTTTTCCGCTTCCGGCAGGGTGAAGAAGCCCTTCGTCGTGGTGTACATGCGGTCCACGAGGTCCTTCGGCACGCCGTGCCCGACGATCGTGAAGAACCCCGAGGTCTCGCACGCGCGCCGGATCGCGGCGGACATCTCCGCGCGGCCGGCTTCGGTGTCCCGGTCCGACAGGTCGATGACCGGTACAAAGTCGTCTGCCATGGCAGCTCCATCGCTCGGGCGGCGTTCGGTGCCGCGCTCGTCTGCTCGGCCGTGACCGCTGCGGCCTCGGCCGACTTCCGTACCTGCGTCGTGCGTTGCGCGCCGGGCAGTCCTCGGTCCGCCCCCGGCGCCACGGAGGGCGGGGCGGGGAGCGGAGCGGGGAAGCAGGAGAGCAGGCCGTCCGGGCCCGCGCCGAGGGCGATGCCCTTCCAACAGTGACGACCGTAGGGGGGCGCGGATCAACGGCTGTGCAGCAGAACGTCAAGGGGAGGGCAAGAGCCCGGCAAGGCCGGGAGGTCTGCACTGTGCCAAGAAGCCGGCGACGGTCCTCCGGACAGGACCGCCTGTCCTCCACCGCCGGGCCTCAGTCCGTGGTGGCCGGAGGGCACGCGGGCACGAGTACCCGGCTCTCGGCGGCCGGCGCCGTCCGGGGGCAGAGCGGCATCTCCACCCGGGCCTCGATGCCGTGCGGGGTCGCGGGCAGCAGCCGCAGCGACCCGCCGTTGGCCTTGGCGAGCGTGGCGGCGATCGCCAGTCCCAGCCCCGACCCGTCGCGCTTGGCGGAGTTGTCGCCCCGCCAGAACCGGTCGAGCGCCCGCCGGCAGTCCTCCGCCGACATGCCCGGGCCCTCGTCGATCACCTGGATCCGCGCATGCGCTCCCGCCGCCCGGTGGCGGATGGTGATGGATCCGCCCGCACCGGACGCGTGGATCGCGTTGTCGATGAGTACGTCGAGAATCTGCTCGAGATGGCCCGGCACACAGGCCGCGACGGTCCCGTCCGGGTCGGGGGCGAGCAGCGTGACACGCTTGCGCGCCGCCGCCTGCTCCCAGGCGTCCACCCTGGCAGCGACGACCTCGGCCACGTTCACCGGTTCCACGGACTGGTCCCGGCCCTCGGCCCGGGCGAGCCGCAACAACTGGTCGAGCAGCGAGGAGAGGCGCTCGATCTCCTTCACTGCCTGGTGGAGTTGCTTCCTGGACTCCGGCCGGACGGCCGGTTCCAGCGTCTCGACCCGCAGGCGCAGCGCGGTGAGCGGATTGCGCATCTGGTGCGACGCGTCGGCCACGAACGCCCGCTGGGTCTCCAGCAAGGTCACCAGATGATCGGCCATCCGGTTGAACCCCCCGGCCAGTCCGCGCATTTCGGGCGGCCCTCCCTCGCACCGCACGCGCACGTCGTACGCCCCGTCGAGAATGGAGTGCACCGTGTCGTCGAACTGCCGGATGGGCCGCAGCAGCCACCGGGACAGGGGCACGCTGGCCACGCCGACCGCGGTCAGCGCCAGCACCGCCGCACCGAGCAGCAGCAGGATGTGCTGGTCCAGGTCCCGTTCCACCGCGGTCCCCGAGGCGACGGACCCCACGGCGCCGATCACCTCGTCCCCCTGGAGGACGGGCTCCGCGATGATCGCATCGCCCGGACGCAGGGCGTGACCCCCGAGCCGGGACGGGCCGGGGAACTCGCCGCGCAGCGCCTGGGCCAGCGGCGAGCGGAGCACGGCCGCGACGCCGTCGACGTCGGTGTGCGACGCCGCGGCCACCCTGCCCCGGACGTCCACGACGACGACCTCGGTCCGGTGGCTTTCCGCGTAGCGCCGCAGCCGCTCCTCGAAGGAGGCCGCCGCTGCCCCGTCGGTCAGGACGTCCCTGGCGTGCACCGCCAGTACACGGGCTTCCCGGGCTCGTGCCGAGGCCAGTTGGTGGTAGGCGTTCAGGGAGTGGCCGAGGGCGAGAGGGATCTCCAGCATCAGCAGGACGACGGACGTGAGGGTCAGGTAGGTGAGGAGCAGTTTTCTCCGCACTGGCCCGCCCTCCTCAGCCGCACGGGTCGGTCAGCCGGAAGCCCACACCGCGGACGGTCTCTATCCATCCTTTGTCGCCCAGCTTGTTGCGCAGGGCGCCCACGTGGACATCGAGTGTCCGGGTCGAGCCGAACCAGTTCTCGTCCCAGACGGTCTCGATGAGCCGCTCCCTGGTGAGCACCGCGCCGCCCTCGGTGGCCAGCAGTGCCAGGAGGTCGAACTCCTTGGCCGTCAGGGACAGCGGTCGGCCTGCCATGGAGGCCTTGCGTGCCCGGACGTCGATGCTGAGCGGGCCGATCCCCAGCGCGGAGCCGGCCGCCGCCTGGGAGGGCACGGGGGGCGCGGCCTGCGTGGTGCGCCGCGTCACGGCCTCGATGCGGGCCAGGAGTTCACGGAAGCCGTACGGCTTGACGACGTAGTCGTCCGCGCCGGCCTGCAGGAGCATGACCCGGTCGATCTCCTCGGACCGTGCCGTCAGCACGATGATGGGGACCGTCGACGTGCTGCGGATGCGTCGGCAGACCTCGTAGCCGTCGAGTTCGGGGAGGCCCAGGTCGAGGAGGACGAACTCGGCCTGCTCCACCGTCCGCACCGCCTCGACGCCGTCGGCCTTGCACAGGACGGTGTGACCGTGCTGCCGGAGCGCGTCCGCCAGCGCGTCCGCAACGTGCTCGTCGTCCTCAGCCACAAGTATGCGCACGTGGTGAACCCCCCGTCACAGGCTGTCGGCAGACCCGCGGTCGGGATTCTAACCACCGTAGTCGCGATAGTCAGTAGGGCCTGATCCGCCGACCACGGAAACAGGCCACAGGAGTCCCACCGCGCCCCTTCGGCCCCATTCCGTGCCCGTCCTCGGTCGACTCCATGCCCGAAGCTGAACGATCCCCTGCACTGGACTTGACGGTCCGCTGCAGATGCGCCGCCTAGCGTGAGTGCCGAGGTTCAGTGATCCACGGAGCGACGAGGAGTCGCGACCGCCCCGGCATCCGCAATGCCCGCAGGAGGTCCACCATGCGGTTCAGGAACTGGCTCCTGATGACCGTCGCGTTCCTCCTGCTGCTCACGGCCTTCTGGCTCCTGTACAACTCGACGAACCGCCCACCGTCCGGAGTCCCGTCGCCCGAGATCTCCTGACCCCGCCTTCCCCCGTCCGGGGTGGGGGCCGGCCGGAGAACTCTGGCCTGAACGCCCTCCCCGGACCGCGGCAGCGCGGCGGTCCCGGTCCGCTCCAGCCAGCAAAGTCCGGAATCCCACAGGAGTATGACGTGATCGCTTTCAGCACCACGCCCACCGTGGCCCTCGACAGTTCCGGCGGCCGCTGCATGTACGACCAGGTGGACCGACTCAGGGACATGGGACCGGCCGTCCCCGTGCAGCTGCCCGAGGGGGTCGCCGCCTGGTCGGTGAGCCGCGGGGACGTCGTCAAGTCGCTGCTGACGCATCCCGGCGTCTCCCGGGACCTCAAGGGCACCGTTCCCGGGTACGAGCCGGGCTCGGTCGCGTGGCTGTCGCCGTGGGTGGACATCGACCACATGGCCACCGCGGACGGCAAGGAGCACGCCCGGCTCCGACGGCTGATCACACCCGCCCTCAGTCCCCGTCGCGTGGCCGCCCTGCGGCCCCAGATCGAAGCGCTCGTCGCGCATCTCCTCGACGACATCGAGGCCCTTCCGGCCGACGAGCCGGTCGACCTGCACTCCGCCTTCTCCTACCGGGTGCCGACCGAGACGATCTGCGACGTCTTCGGCGTCCCGGACGAGCAGCGTCCCGAGCTGCTGCGCCTGTTCCGCGCCGTCGGGGAGACGGATGTGGCGAGCGAGGAGGAATCCGTCGCCATCAGCAACGGCCTGGTCGCCGCGATGCACGCGCTGATCGACGCCAGGCGCCGCGAGCCGGGCGACGACCTCACCAGCTTCCTCATCGCCGCCCGGGAAGAGGGCAGCGCCCCCCTGACCGAGGACGAGCTGATCGCCACCCTGCTGCTGATGATCGGCGGGGGCAGCGGCACCACCATCAACCTCATCGACCACACGGTGCGCGAACTGCTCGCGAACCCCGACCAGTTGCGCCTGGTGCAGGACTCGCCCGAGCGCTGGGACGAGGCCATCGAGGAGTCGCTGCGCGTGCACTGCCCCGTCATGCATCTGCCGATGCGGTGGGCCACGGAGGACATCGACCTCGGGGAGGGCGTGGTCATCCGGGCCGGCGACGCCATCCTCATCTGCTACGGGGCGCACGGCCGTGACCCCGGCGTCCACGAGAAGCCGGACGTCTTCGACGTCGGCCGCGAGAACAAGGACCACGTCGCGTTCGGGCTCGGCCCCCACTTCTGCCCCGGTTCGCGGCTGGCGCTCCTGGAGGCGAGAGTCGCCCTGTCGGCCCTGTTCGAGCGCTTTCCCGAGATGCAACTCGCCGTCGCCCCGGACGAGGTCGAGCCCGAGCACACCTTCATCGGCAACGGCGTCGCCTCCCTGCCCGTCCTCCTGCACCACCGGTCGCGGTAGAGGGGGCAGGGGGATGCGCGCAACGTCTTTGGTCCACGAACGCTTCGCCGCCGTCGCGGCCGGACACCCCGACGCCGTCGCCGTCGTCCAGGGCGAGCGGCGGATCACCTACGGGGACCTCGACCGGCGGGCCGACCGGCTGGCCCACGTGCTGAGCCGGCGGGGCGTACGACGCGGCTCCGTCGTCATGGTGCACCTGGAGCGTTCGATCGACCTGATCGTCTCGTTCCTCGCCACGCTGAAGGCCGGGGCGGCGTACCTGCCGGTGGAGCCCGATCTGCCCGGCCGGCGCGTGGCACGGTATGTCGAGGAGGCCGGCTGCGCGGCGGTGCTCACCCGCCGCGGCGCCGTGGAGCTCTTCGCCGGCCTGCCGGTGACCGCCGTCGCCGTCGACGAGCTGCCGGCGGACGACGCCCCGGCCACTGCCTCGCGGACCGCGGTCGACGGCACGGACGGCGCCTACGTCATCTACACCTCGGGCTCGACCGGCGTCCCCAAGGGCGTGCGGGTCGACCACGCCTCCCTCGCCCGGTTGTGCGACGAGATCAACGCGCGGTACGGGATCGGTCCCGCCGACCGTGTCCTGCAGTTCGCGGCCGTCTCGTTCGACACCTCCGTCGAGCAGATCCTGGTGACGCTGCTGAACGGTGCGACCCTCGTCCTCCCCGACCATCTCTGGGCGCCGAGCGACCTCGCGGACCGCCTCGCGGCTTACGGGGTCACCGTGATGGACCTGACCCCTTCCTACTGGCGGGCCTTCCTGTCCGAGCTCGGTCGGGCGCCGGCCGACCTGGCGGTACGCCTGACCATCGTGGGCGGAAGCGCCGTGTACGCCGAGGACTGCCGGACGGCGCTGCGTCTGATGCCCGGCTCACGCCTCGTCAACGCCTACGGCCTGACCGAGACCACCATCACCTCGTGCACCATGGAGGTGACCCCTCAGTCGCTGCCCGCCCAGGGCCCCGCGCCGGTCGGCCGCCCGCTGCCGGGCACCACGGTCCACGTACTCGACGACGATCTCCAGCCCGTGCCGCCCGGCCGGCAGGGCGAGATCTACATATCCGGCGCCGGCGTCGCGCACGGCTACCTCGGGGACACGGCGGACCGGTCCAGGTTCCTGCCCGATCCCCACGCGGACCGGCCCGGCACCCGGATGTACCGCACCGGCGACATCGGCGGCTGGACACCCGCGGGCGACCTGGAGGTCACCGGGCGGGCCGACCGGCAGCTCAAGGTCCGTGGGTTCCGCGTCGAGCCGGCCGAGATCGAGGCGGCCCTCTCGGCCCACGAACTGGTCGTGGACACGGCCGTGGTGCCGTGGGCCCGGGGCGCGGAGACGAGGATCGCCGCGTACTTCACCGCGGCCCCCGCGCAGGACGGCCGCCCGCCCACCGCCGGTGAGCTGCGGGCGTTCCTCGCGGGCCGGCTGCCCGGCCACATGATCCCCTCGGCCTTCGTCCAGCTGCCCGGCATGCCGATGACGAGCAACGGCAAGGTCGATCTCCAGGCGCTGCCCGAACCGGACCTCTCCACGGCTCACGCCGCACCGGCAGCCGACGGCCGACCGGACCGGAGCGCCGGGCTGGTCGAACGGGTGGTCGCCGGAATCTGGCGTCAGGTCCTGGACGTGGACCACCTCGAGCCGCACGACAACTTCTTCGGCCTGGGCGGCGATTCCCTGAAGGCGGCCCAGCTGCTCGCCCGGCTGCGCGAGTCGCTGGGCATCCTGATCACCCAGATCCGCCCGCTGATCCGGCTGCTGCTCGACGACGCGACGTTGCGCAGCTTCGCCGCCGCCGTCGAATCGGCGAGGGCGGGCATGCTCGCCGAGGACGCCCGGCCCGTGGACTTCGCCGCCGAGTCCGAACTGGGCGTGCCCATCCGGCGCACCCCCGTCGAAGCCGCCTCGTGGGAGAAGCCGGCCCACATCCTCCTGACCGGGGCCACCGGTTTCCTCGGGGTCTATCTGCTCCGGGAGTTCCTGACCACCACCGACGCCACCGTGCACTGCCTGGTGCGGGCGGGCGACCGGGACGCCGCGATGGCGCGTGTGCAGGCGAACGCCGCCCACTACTTCCAGGACGACCTGGAGCGCTACCGCGCGCAGGGCCGGATCCGCGCCGTCCCGGGCGATCTCGCCGAGCCCCGTCTCGGTCTGACGGAGGACGAGTTCGACGGGCTGGCCCGGATCGTCGACGTCATCCACCACCCCGGCGGGCTCGTCAACTTCATCTATCCGTACGCGCACATGCGGGCGGCCAACGTCGAGGGAACGCGCGAGATCATCCGCATGGCCGCGCGCTACCGCAACGCCCCGGTCCACTACACCTCCACCATGGCGGTGGTCTCGGGCTTCGGGACCGCCGGGGTGCGGCAGGTGAGCGAATCCACTCCGGCGGCACACGCCGATCACCTGTCGGTGGGCTACGTCGAGAGCAAGTGGGTCGCGGAGGCCCTGCTGCTGGAGGCCGCCCGCCAGGGACTTCCGGTGGCGGTCTACCGGGCCGCCGACATCTCCGGCGACCGGCGGACCGGCGCCTGGAACACGTCGACGGAGATGTGCGCGATGAAGAAGTTCATCGTGGACACCGGCCTGTCCCCCGTCGCCGAACTGCCCCTGGACTACACGCCGGTGGACTGCTTCGCCGCGGCCGTGGCGCACATCGCCGCGTCACGGCTGCCGCGGGGGGAGGTCTACCACCTCACCAACCCGGGCAAGGCGAACGTCTCCGTGCTCGCCGAACGGCTGCGGGCCCATGGCCACAAGGTGCGTGAGGTCCCGTGGGACGAATGGGTGGAACGGATCGCCGAGATCGCGGTCGAGCAGCCCGGCCACCCCATGACGCCGTTCGCTCCCCTGTTCATCGACCGCTGCTCCACCGGCGAGATGAGCGTGGCGGAGATGTACCTGGAGACCACGTTCCCCGTCTTCTCCCGGGACAACGTGGAGGCGGCGCTCGAGGACAGCGGCATCGAGATCCCTCCGGTGGACACCGAGATGCTCGACCGCTACATCGGCTACCTGACCACCGTCGACTTCCTGTGAGGCCCACGTGCTGATGCGAAGCCCGGTGCGGCCCCGGTCCGCATGGGGACGCCTGGATCCGACCACCGCGCCCGCCGAGGGCCCGGTCGCGTTCGGCGGTGACCTCAGCCCGCGCAGCCTGCTGGACGCGTACCGGCAAGGGCTCTACCCGTTCCCCGCCACCACCATCGAGCACCGGCTGCTCAACGAACTCACCTACGAGTCCGACGTGGCCGCCGGACGGATCGCGCTGCGGACGAGCGGCCGGGATCCGTACGGCATCGCCTGGTGCTCGCCCGACCCCCGCCCGGTCATCTCCGTCGCCCGGGCCCATCTCCAGCGCAGCCTCCGGCGGCAGTTGCGCGGCGTCGACTGGACGACCACGGTCGACGTCTGCTTCGAGCGGGTGGCCGCCCAGTGCCGCGAGGGGCGCTCCGAGCACTGGCTGACCGACGAACTGCTGGCGAGCCTGACCCGGCTGCACGAGTGCGGCTACGCCCACAGCGTCGAGGTCTGGGACGGGGGCGAGCTGATCGGCGGGGTGTTCGGCATGCGGATCGGCGCCGTCTTCAGCGCCGATTCGCAGTTCACCCTGCGCAGCGGCGCCGGCAAGGCCGCCGTCGCCGAGCTGACGCGCCGCTTCGGGGAGGTGGGCGGCGTCGCGGTCGACGTCCAGCGCGACAGCGACCACGCCAGGCTGCTCGGGGCCCGGCCCGTCCCCCGCGCCCGGTACCTGGAACTCCTCCGTACCCCCCACCGGCCGACGCCGCTGCGCACCGGGCGCAGGCCGGTCCGACTGCTGACGGACCGACGAGGGACCGACGACGGACCGGCGACGGACTGACGACGGACCGAGACGGACCGACGACGGACCGACGACGGACCGACGACCGATGGAGAACGGACCGACAGGACCGGGACCACACGACCACACGACCACACACCGGAGACCCGCCATGGTTCAGAGCACCGCCGGAACGGGACTGCACGTCGCGAGTCTCGCCGAACGCCCCGACCTGGAGACGGCCATGCTGACGATGGAGTCGACCTGGCCGGCCTACATACGCCCCGATCCGACCCTGGTCCACTGGATCTTCGAGCGCCACGCCGGGCACCAGCTCGTGGTGCTGGACGAGACGGAGACGGTCGTCGCCCGCGCGGCGAGCGCGCCGCTGAGCTGGGACGGCCGAACCGACAGCCTGCCCGACACCGGCTGGGACGAGGCGCTGCGCCAGTGCATGACCGACACCTACAGCGGTCACCGGCTCAACGCGCTGTGCGCCCTGGAGATCGCCGTGGTGCCCGGCCTCCAGCTGCGCAACCTCTCGGGCCGCACCCTCGACGCGCTGAAGGACCATGCGCGGGGCCAGGGCTTCGGCGATCTCGTCGCTCCGGTCCGCCCCAGCCTCAAGCACACCGCTCCGCGGCTGACCATGGCCGCCTACGCCGCCCGGACCCGCCCGGACGGGCTGCCGGAGGACCCCTGGCTGCGCGTCCACGTGCGCAGCGGCGGCGAGATCCTCAAGGTCTGCCCCGCCTCCATGACCATCTCCGGAAGCCTGGCGCAATGGCGCAAGTGGACGGGGCTGCCGTTCGCCGCCGACGGCCCCGTCGAGGTGCCCGGCGCGCTGACCCCGGTGGTGGCCGACGTGGAGCAGGACCACGCCGTCTACATCGAGCCCAACGTCTGGGTCCGCCACCGCCTCTGAGGACGCCTGCTCCGCTTCCCGGGCCGGCTCCCGGCCCCCGCCCGCCCTGCGTCGGCCGCCCTGCGTCGGCCGTCGGCCGTGGCCGAGTGGCTCACCGCACTGCTCCACAACCTGTTCAACCTGTTCCGTACCGACCGAATGAGAAGGACGAACACCATGAGCATCAGTGGACCGGACCAGGACACCACCGAGCGCATCCGGCTGCGCGGCGCCCTGATCGAGCGGATCGGCGGCTACATGACCGCGCACGCCCTCGGGGTGGTGGCCGATCTCGGCATAGCCGACCTGATCAAGGACGGGGTGCGAGGCAGCGACGAACTGGCCGCCGAGACGGGGGCGCACGAGCCGTCGCTGCGCCGGGTGCTGCGCCTGCTCGCGGCGGTCGGGGTCACCACGGAGCCCGAGCCCGCCCGCTTCGGTCTGACCGAGGTGGGGGCCCAGCTGCGCTCCGACCACCCCGATTCCCTGCGCTCCTTCACCCGGGTCTTCTGCAGCCCGATGTGGTTCACCGCGTGGCAGGGCCTGGGCCGGGCCGTCGCCACCGGCGAGCCGGCCTTCGGCGAGGCCGAGGGCTCCGACTTCTACACCGCCCTGGCCGCGGACACCGAGTTCAGCGCCCTGTTCCACGAGGCGATGGGCGAGGAGTCGCGGATCGCGGCCGCACGGGTCGCCGCCGCCTACGACTTCTGCGGCGTCACCAAGGTGGTGGACCTCGGCGGCGGTGACGGAACGCTGCTCGCGGCCGTCCTCACCGCCCACCCCCACCTGCGCGGCACCGTCTTCGACAGCCCGAACGGGGTGGCCGACGCCCCGGCGGTGCTGAGCAAGGCCGGCGTCGCCGACCGGTGCGAGGTGCGGCCGGGCGACTTCTTCCAGGACATCCCGGGTGACGGCGATCTCTACATCGTCAAGAGCGTCTTCCAGGACTGGAACGACGAGGACGCGCTGGCCCTGCTGCGCTCCTGCCGGAGCCGGATCCCCGACACCGCGACCTTGCTGATCGTGGGGACGGTCCTGCCCGAGACCCCCTCCGCGGACCAGTCGATCGCGTACTTCACCGACGTGAACATGATGGTCATGGCCGGCGGCCGGGAGCGGACCGAGTCCGAGTTCCGGGCGATGCTGTCGGAGACCGGCTTCACGGTGCGGTCCGTGCGGTTCGGCGCGGCCGGGCCGCTGTCCATGATCGAGGCCACGCCCTCGGCAGCCCGGTGACGGCGTCCGCCTTCGGTGCGGAGCTGTTCCTCGGACGGCTCCGCCCCGGCCTCCTCACCCCGCCTCCCGGCGATCCGAGGCGCCTCGGGGAAGCGGACGAGCGATTTCTGCGCGCGCTGCGGGAGTTCTGCGAGACCGAGGTCGACAGCCACCTGATCGAACGCGAGGACCGCATCCCCGACCAGGTGATCCAGGGTCTCGGGTCGCTCGGCGCGTTCGCCATCAGGATCCCCCGGGAGTACGGCGGACTCGGGTTGTCGGGGCGGTGCTATCTCCGCGCCCTGATGATCGTCAACAGCACGCACTCGGCGCTCGGCGAGTTGCTGGCCGCCCATCAGGCCATCGGTCTGCCGCAGCCGCTCCTGCTGTTCGGCACCGAGGAGCAGAAGCGCTCCTTCCTGCCGCGGTGCGCACAGGAGATCTCCGCGTTCGCCCTGACCGAGCCCGACATCGGCAATGACCCGTTCCGGATGCACACCACCGCCGTCCCCGACCGGGCCGGCGCCTCGTACACGCTCAGCGGCGTGAAGCTGTGGACCACCAACGGCACCATCGCGGACCTGCTGGTGGTGATGGCCATGGTGCCCCCCGCCGAGGGCCGCGCCGGGGGCATGACGGTGTTCGTGGTCGAGGCCGACACCCCCGGGGTGTCGGTGGAGCATCGCAGTTCCTTCCTGGGGCTGCGCGGCCTGGAGAACGGCGTGATCCGGCTGCACGACGTCGTGGTCCCGGCGGCGAACCGCATCGGCGACGAGGGCGAGGGCCTGGACATCGCCCTCGCGGCGCAGGAGACCGGGCGGCTCTCGCTGCCCGCCGTCTGTGCCGCCGCCGCCAAATGGAGCCTGCGGATCGCCCGTGAGTGGGCCGGGGTCCGCGTGCAGTGGGGGCGGCCGATCGGCGAGCACGACGCGGTCGCCGGAAAGCTGGCCCGCATCGCGGCCACCGCCTTCGCCCTGGAGGCGATGGTCGAGCTGACCGCGAGCCGTGCCGACCGCGGCGCCGACACCGCCCTCGAAGCCGAACTGGCCAAGCTCTTCGCCTCGGAGCACACGTGGCTGATCGCCGACGAGCTCCTGCAGCTGCGCGGCGGCCGCGGGTACGAGACCGCGGAGTCGGCCGCGGCGCGCGGCGAACGCGGAGTACCGGTCGAGCGACTGCTGCGCGACCTGCGCATCGGGCGCATCTTCGACGGGTCGACGGAGGCTCTCCGGAGCTTCATCGCGGATGCCGTCCTCACCCACCACCGCGCGGTGGCCGGCGCGGAGCACGACGGGGCCCCGGAATCCCGGGCCGGCGTCCCCGGCGGCGGTGACGTCCTCGCCGGGCACCTGCTCTTCGCCGAGGAGGCGGCCGGGAGGATCGCGGGAGACTTCGCCGCGTTCGCCCGCCGTCCCGATCAGGAGCTCTCCGCGCACCAGCGCCACCTGGGCCGGCTCGTCGACATCGGCGCCGAGCTGTACGCGATGAGCGCGGCCTGTGCCTACGCCGTCGCCCTCGCCGGCGCCGGCGACACGCCCGTCCGGCTGGCCGACGCGTTCTGCCGGCAGGCCCGGCTCAGAGTCGCGGAGTTGTTCGCCCGGTCGGCCGCCAACACCGACGACCACGACCGGACCGTCGCCCGCGCGGTCCTGGCCGACGACTTCACCTGGCTGGAGGAGGGTGTCGTCGACCCCTCCATCGAGGGCCCCTGGATCGCCGAGCCGAAGCCCGGCCCGGCGACCGGCCCGAATCTGCGCCGCCGCACGGCCACGGGCGGCGGCGCATCACCCGACCCGGCCGAGTGCGAGGGAGCACACGATGGACGATGAGACCGGCGCCGTCCTCAGGGCGGCACGGCTGCGGATGGACGAGCAGCGGGTGCCGAACCGCTTCATCGCCCTGCTGGAGGCGGGTGAGGTGCCGCACGACCATCTGCGCGCGCTGGCAGGCGAGCTGTACCACCTGGTGGAGAGCGACCTGCGCAGCTTCGCCCTGCTCGCGTCGCGTTTTCCCTCGGCTCCCGCCGGCGACCTGTTCCTGACCATGGCCCAGGGCGAGTCGCAGGCCCTGCGACTGCTGCTCGACTTCGCGTCCGCGCTCGGGATGGACGGGGCGGACCTGGCAGTGTACGAGCCACGGCCGCTCGCCCAGGCGTACCCCGCCCATCTGACCCGGACCGCCCTCCACGGCACCCGCAGCGGTATCGCTCTCGCCCTGCTCGCCAACGCGGCCGAGTCGGGTGAGCAGTACATGCGGGTGGCCGACGCGCTGAGCAAGCGGTACGGGTTCGACGAGCAGGCCGTCGGGCACTTCCGGTTCTTCGCCGACACGCCTGCGGAACTGCTGGACCAGGCGGCGAGAACGCTGCGGACCGGTCTGGCCGAGGGGGACGACCCCGGCGAGGCCGTCCGGACGGCGTGGATGGTGCACGCCTACGAACTCGCCTTCTGGCGCACCCTCGCCGAGGACGTCGTGCCCGGACGGGGAGGCGCCGATCACTCACGGACGACGAAGGACGGCCGATGACGACGACCGACGGCACACCACTCGGCAGAACGCGTCGTCTTCTGCGCGAGGCGCGTTACCTGAACCTGGCCACGGTGTCCGCGGAGGGCCGGCCGTGGATCGCCACGCTGGAGTACGCCTGGCTGGCCGACCCGCTGCGGTTCGTGTTCGGCTCGGCGGCGCTGTCCCGGCACGGGCGGAACGTCGCGTCGAATCCGCACGTCGGCGGAGCGCTGTTCATGGCGCCGGGCACTCCCGGTCTGGACATCGGGGCGGTCGACGGCGCCCAGTTCACCGGGACGTGCGGCGAGATCCCGGCGGGCGAGCTGGACGAGTACTACGCGGACTTCTACCGGGCCGTGTTCCCCGACCCCGACGAACGCGCCCGGTTCAGTCTCCGGCGGTCGCAGCTGTGCCCTCCGGAGCCCCACCGGCTCTACCTCGTCGTGGTGGAGGAGTGGTGGCTGATCGACACCCGGAACTGGGAACGCGACAGGATCGACCGCCGGATGGAGGTGCCGCCGGCCGATCTGAGACGGCTCGCCCCTGCCGAGGCGCGGTAGCCGGCCCGGGGATGCGGGATCCGACTTGAACATACGGGGCGGGGGTATATAGCCTACCCCCAGGGGGTATGCCGGTACACCGGTCCCGGCGATCGGTGACCGGTGATCGGCCACCTCATGCGGCGTGCCGTGGACTTCCGTATCAACACATCGACATCCGAGGTGAACCATGACCGACGAGAAGAGCTCCGGCTCCTGCTGCTCCACCGACGGTTCCTGCTCCGGTGCGGCCTCCGAGGCCACGGCGGGTGAGGTGACCACCGTCTACAAGGTGTCCGGCATGACGTGCGGCCACTGCGAGGGCGCGGTCTCCGAGGAGATCTCCGCCATCGACGGCGTGTCCTCGGTGAAGGCGGTCGCCGCCACCGGCCAGGTGACGGTCGTCTCCGCCGCCCCGCTCGACGAAGCGGCCGTCCGCGCCGCCGTCGACGAGGCGGGATACGAACTCGTCGGCACGGCCTGAGACCGTCCACGACCGTTGCGCCGGCTCCCGGCCCGCACACCCGCGCGGGCCGGGAGCCGGCGCTTTCCGGCCATGTCCGGCAGAGGTTCTCCCAACGCTCACTTCCCGTTGGGAAACGGAACAAGGGTTTCCTCCTAGGGTGACGGTCGCCGCCCCCCGGTCCGTTGCATCGAGAGGACTCCCATGTCAGGCACGTCCGCAGGCACACCGACCGGTCCCGGTTTCGAACGACGCTCCCTGCTGCGCGGCGCCGCGGCGGTCGCTGCCGCGTCCGTTCCCTTCCAGGCCCTCGCCGCGCGCACGGCGGCCGCCGAGCCGGCCAAGTTCCCCTTCGACTCCGGGTACGGCCCGCTGAGCCCGGTGAAGGACCAGGCGACCGGTCTGGAACTGCTGCACCTGCCGCGCGGCTTCGAGTACATCTCGTACGGCTGGACCAACGACCTCATGGACGACGGCGTGCGCACCCCGGGCGCGCACGACGGCATGGCGGCCTTCCGCTACGGCGACCGGGTCCACCTCGTGCGCAACCACGAACGCGGCGCCGGTCCCGCCTTCACCGCCCCCGCCTACAACCCGGAGGCCGGCGGCGGCACCACCACCCTGGTCTTCGACCCGGACGCCGGCCAGTGGCTGGAGTCCTACGGCAGCCTCGGCGGCACCCTGCGCAACTGCGCCGGCGGTCCCACCCCCTGGAACACCTGGCTGACCTGCGAGGAGACCTTCTCCACGACCGCCGGCAAGCGCCACGGCTACATTTTCGAGGTGGCCTCCGAGGGCAAGGGCAATCCCGAGCCCTACAAGGCCATGGGCCGGTTCAACCACGAGGCGGTCGCCGTCGACCCGGCGACGGGTTACGTCTACGAGACGGAGGACCGCGGCGACGCGTGCCTGTACCGCTTCGTTCCGGCCGTCGCGGGGGACCTGTCCAAGGGCGGCCGGCTGGAGGCCCTGCGCATCGGCGGCGCGGCGTACGACACCCGCCTCGACGGCGAGAAGGCGTACGGCACCGTCTCCTGGGTGCCCGTGGAGGACGTCGACCCGGCCACGGACACGGTCCGGTACCAGGCGCAGGCGAACGGCGCCGCGGTGTTCAGCCGCCTGGAGGGCGCCTGGTACGGCAACGACCGCATCTACGTGATCACGACCGACGGCGGTCCCGCCCGTCAGGGCCAGGTCTTCGAACTCGACCCGGCCACCGACGAGTTCCGGGTGCTGTTCGCCTCGCCCGGCGCCGAGGTGCTCAACGCTCCCGACAACATGTGCGTCAGCCCGCGCGGCGGCCTGGTGCTCTGCGAGGACGGCGGCGGGACCGAGTACGTCCACGGACTGACCACCGACGGCGAGATCTTCCGCTTCGCCGCCAACAACGCGGACCTGCGCGGCGGAACCGCCGGCAAGGACGTCCCCGCGGCCGACCACCGGGGCTCGGAGTGGGCCGGCTCGGTGTTCGAACCGAAGAACGGCAACTGGCTGTTCGTGAACATCCAGACCCCGGGCATCACCTTCGCGATCACCGGGCCCTGGCGCCGGGGCGCCCTGTAGCCCCGGGCGCGGAACGAGGGACGCGTCGAGGCTCCGTACGCCCGGCCCGCCGTCACCGGGTCCGGTGCGCCGGTGGCCTCGACGCGCTCCCGCGACGCCGTCCAAGGCCGCCGGCGTCAGCACCATGAGCAGGCCCACTGCTCCCGGGGCGCGTCGGGGAACGGACGGGAGGCGAGACAGCTGTCCACGAGCCGCAGGGCGTGGTGCGCCGTCGACCGCACGGACGGGGCCGTGGTGTCGAGGACGCGTGCCGCCGCCGCGTCGTCCAGACCGACGGCGACGCGCAGCAGCAGGGCGTCCGCCAGGTCCGGCGGCAGCGCCGACAGCACGTGCTGGACGTCGTCGGCGAGGCCCGCCCGGTCCGGGGCGGGGGCCGGCCGCGGCCGGTCGGGGATGCGGCGGCGGGCGAGGGACACGGCCCAGACACGGAGGTCGGTGCCGTCGCCCCGGAAGCCGAACACCCCGTTCGCGATGTCCCGCCACACGGCCGAGGCCGCCGCCGCGGCTGCCGTCTCGTCGCCCAGCCGGGTGGTCAGGTAGCGGGCCAGCGCCGGGTGCAACTGCCGGTAGAGGGCCTGGAAGGCCCTCTCGTCCCCCTGTCTCGCGCGGGCCAGGGCGGCGGTGAGCCGTGCGTCGCCCGGCTCGCGAAGCTGCCCTGCCCTGTGCTGGTTCGCCGCCACGCCTGCCTCTCGGTCCGGTTGCGCGGCCCGCGGGCCCCCTGCCGCGCCCGTACGCCGCCCCATGTGTTCTGCGCGTGGACGCACGGGTTCGTCACAGAGGGCTCGGCCAACGCTTACCCGTTCGAGACGTCCGACACGAACCGTACGAAGGGAGCCCAGCCCTCACGGCCCACGGCGAAGGGCGTGCGGGCGAGGTCCTTGGAGTCCCGTACGTGAACGGCTTCTTGGGCGACGGCGATCTCCACGCAGTCGTCGCCCTGGGTGCCGCTGTAGCTCGACTTGAACCAGGCGAGTTCTGTCGTACCGCTACTCATAGCTCTCCTCGCATTCGCTCCAACAGGTCCCTGGATTCCTTGGGGTTCAGGGCCTGCGAGCGCAGTGTTTCATAGCGGCGGCAGAGCAAGCTCATCTCTTTCGGGTCGGAGATTAGCCGTCCGTTCTGCTGCCCCTCGGAGTAACCGAGCCGACGTCCCGCAGGGGTCTCCAAGATCCGGACCGGCCCATCCAGGCACCCGTGGAACTCCAACTCCAGCGGCACCAGCTGGAGCGTCACGTTGCGCGGAGCGGTGAGCGCAAGCACATGCTCCAGCAGGCTCGCGTGCACCTCCACCCCACCCAGCCTGCGCCGGAACACCGACTCCTCGACGATGAAGCTGAACGGCACGGTCGGCCGCTCCCACATCATCCGTTGCCGTTCCATTCGCGCCGTGAGCTGCGCTTCCGTCTGCTTGTCGGTCAGCAGCGGGATGCTGTTGTCGAACACCGCCCGCGCATACGCCTCCGACTGCAACAGCCCCGGCACCAACCGGCATTCGTAGGTGCACAGACTCACCGCCTGCCGCTCCAGCCGGGCCCACCGCCGGAACCAGGCCGCCAGCCCCGCCTCCCCCCGGCTGATGTGGTTGGCGGCCTTGCGCAGCGCCCCGGTGTTGCCGGTCGCCTCCTCCGCGCGCTCGATGAACGCCTCGTCGGGCATGCGGCGGCCCAGCTCGACGGATTCGACGGTGTGCCGGGAGTACTGGACGAGGCCGGCGAAGGCCGTGCGGCTGAGCCCCTTGTACTCGCGTAACGCCTGGACGACCGCGCCGAAGGTGCGCAGACTGTCCGAGGGATGGGGTTCCCGCTCCCCCGCCGGAGTCGTCGCGGCGTCCGCGTCGGTGTCCGCGTCCGTGGCCGCCTCCGTCTCGACGATGTCCATCCGTCGCTCCTCTCTCCGGCCGCTCGGGCCCGCAGGGCGTTCGGCACACAGCGTGACGGCGCGCGACCCGTACTGTCCACTCACTGTGCCCGTACGCTGACTGCGCGTACGGGGTCCGGGGCTCGCACGAGGGCCTTCACGGACGCCACCCTGGCGTCATGAACCACGCAACTCCCCACGTCACGGCCTCCCCCCTCACCTTCACGCAGCTGCTGTCGTCCACGCGGCGCGGCGCGCGGCTCGCCCGGCTGCTCGCGGTGAGCCAACTGCGGTCCTGGGACGCCCCGCAGGACCTCACGGAGCGTGCCGAGGGCGTCGTGGCGGAGCTGGCCGCCAACGCCGTACTGCACGGCAGCGTGTCGGGGCGCAGCTTCCGGCTGTCGCTGGCGTTCGAGGCGTCGGGCGGTCGGCTGTGCGTCGAGGTCACCGACGCGCGGGGGGACAGGTGGCCGCAGGGCCGTCCCGCGGGGGCGGCGCCGGACGGGTCGCTGGACACCGGCGGGCGCGGCCTCGCGCTCGTCGCCGCGCTGGCCGACCACTGGCAGACGCTGCCCTACCCGCCCAGCGGCAAGACCGTCCGGGCGGTGCTGACGACGCCGGTGCGGGGGTGACCGTCCGCCCGGGAGACGACGCGGTTCGTCGAGTTCGGTCACGCATGAGGGCGAGCGGCGTTCTCCGGAGGACCGTCCTTCGTCTTCTCCGTCGCGTACCGGAAGGTCTCGCGCCGCATCTCGCCCTTCCACTCCCCCAGGAACGCCGCCACCTCCTCCGGGTGGACCCGCCCGGCGACCTTCAGCAGCCAGCCGACGCTCTTCTGCACGTACGCGTCGTCGTCGTGCAGGAGCCGGACGCAGTTGTCGAAGACGTGGGAGAGCGGCAGCTCGAAGGTCGTCGCGCCCACCGTGCGCCGTACGAACTTCACCACCGCCACGTTGGCGGCGCGCCGGGCCCACGGGGAGGGGGAGCGGGTCCACGGCCGGGTCCGCGGGATCAGGTCGAGGTGGCCGAGGAAGAAGGGGTAGAGCAGTTTCAGGCAGAGGTCGTCGCACTGGGCCCAGTTGGAGACGCGGTGTTCGAGCCAGTCGAGGCTGCGGTCGAGGAGTTCGGGCCCCAGGTCGCGTCTGGCGGACTTGTGCAGCAGGGCGAAGGCCAGGAGGACCTCCTCGTGGTGCGTCGCCCGGGACAGCACCTCCTCGGCCAGCAGGAGCCGCGTCGCCGCGGGCACGTCCGGCCGCTCGCGGACGTGGGCGTGGGCGAGGGCGGCCACGGCGGCGTTCGGGACGCCGAGCGCGGCGACGCCGTTCGGGAAGTACCGCCGCACGCGCTCGGCGAAGGCGGGGTCGGCCTCGGCGGCGAGCAGTGCGAGGAGCCGGCCGGCGGCCTCCCCGACACCGTCCGTCACGGCGTCGGCCCTTGCTCGATGTCACGCACCGGGGCCTTCCCACCCGACTCCTCGAAGACCGCGGCCGCCGCGTCGAGCAGCGCCTCCTGACGGCGCCGCCCGTCCGCCCGCCTGCCCCGGACCACGCGCCCCGCGCCTTCGTCACCGCCGCCGCTCACCGCGCCGCTCCCTCCGTGCCGACCCGTCGTTCTCGAACCTGTCTTCGGAAACCCGTTCCCGAACGCCGTTCCACTCCCATCGTGGCAGACGGAGGTGCGACGGTCGCCCGGCTGCCGCCGAGGGGCCGCCCGGTCGGCACGGCCGGTCGTCCGGGTCGGCCCGCCCGGTCAGCCGACGACCGACTGGGCCGGCCGCGTCGCGGACGCCGCCGCCACCGCCGTGGCCAGGCAGTCGCGCGGCGGACGGCCGAGCAGGCGGGCGAGGTCCGGGCCGGCGCCGCCGAGGAAGCCGTGCCGGATGCCCGTCGCGATGGACGCCAGCATGGGGGGCTGGAAGGGCAGCAGGCCCGGCGTCTCCTCCAGGAGCCGGCGCCGGTACTCGCCGAGCCCGATCACGCGGTGCGGCACGCCGAGCCGGCCGGCGACCTGTGCTGCCGTGATCGGCGGGCCGGTGAGGTCGTAGGTGCGCCCGCTGTGTGCCGCGGGGTCGGCCGCGACGACCGCCGCGGCCTCGGCGAGGTCCGCGCGGGCGACCGCGGCCAGGGCGCCGTCGCCGAACGCCGACTCCAGCCCGTCGCCGGCCCAGGTCAGCAGGCCGCCGAAGAGTTCGGCGTACAGCCCGTTGCGCAGGATCGTCCAGGCGAAGTCCCCGGCGCGGACGAGCCGCTCGGTCACCCGGTGCGCCGCCGCGAAGGCGAGGTGGTCGCCGGCGCCGGTCAGGCTCGTGTAGACGACGTGCCGTACGCCGTCCCGGGCGGCGGCGTCGAGCACGGCCGCGTGCCGGGCCACGACCCGGTCGTCCTCGGCGTAACCGGCGGAGACCAGCAGCAGGGTGGACACGCCCGCGAGGTCGAGACCGGCGGGGTCGTCGAAGTCGAGGCGCCGCATTCCGTCGCCGGGGGTGCGGCTGCCGCCGCGTGCGGCGACCCCGCGGGCGTGCAGCGCGGCGAGCGCCGCCGCGCCGAGGTTTCCGTTGGCTCCGGTCACCAGGATCATGGGGTCACGGTCTCCCGTCGTGGTTCTCATCGGTAACTAGGCTGGGCTCCGGTGATCCTCATCCGCCCGGGCACCGGCCACAAGGAGGCAGTTCCATGTCACCCACGCACACGGAGGTAACCCCCGAGGTCTCAGCCGCCGACCTCGAACCCTGCGGGCGCAAGGAGCATCCGGACTGCGGGATCCGCGACGTCCTGGACCGCATCGGCGACAAGTGGTCGGTCCTCGTGATCGTCGAACTCGCGGGCGGCCCACGCCGGTTCCGGGAACTGCAGCGCGCGATCGACGGCATCTCCCAGCGCATGCTCACCCTCACGGTGCGCAGACTCGAACGCGACGGCCTGGTCCTGCGCACGGTGTACCCGACCGTCCCGGCCCAGGTCGACTACCGCCTGACCCCGACCGGGACGGGTCTGACCCACCTGGTCAAGGCCCTCGCGGACTGGTCCCTCGCCCACCGCCCGCTCATCGCCGAGGCGCGGCGGGAGTACGACCGGAACCACCCGGGGCACGACATCCGGTGACGCCGGTCGACCGACGCGGCCGGCGTTTCGGCGGCGGAGACGCCGGTCGACCGGCGGGGCCACACGACAGGTGGCGACCGCACGGCCGGCCGGAGCCGTCCCGGGGACGTGGCCGGGCGCCCCGCTCAGCCGCCCACCGCCCCCGGCACCTCCTCCGTCACCCCGTTCCACGCGGAGCCCGGATCGCTGCCGTACGGGCGGGTGATGACCTCCAGGCCGTGTCCGGCGGGGTCCGTGAAGTACACGCCCCGGCCGCCGTCGTTGCGGTTGATCCGGCCCGGGCGCCTGCCGTGCGGATCGGCCTGGACGGGGACCCGGCCCGCGACGAGCCGGGCGAGAATCGCGTCGAACTCCTCCTCCGAGACGAGGAACGCGTAGTGCTGTACGGGGATGTCGACGTCGACGGTCGCGAAGTCGAGCGTGACGCCGTTGGCGGTCGTCACCGGCAGGAACATCCCGGCCGGCTCGCCGACCTCCAGGCCGAGGATCCCGGCGAGGAAACGGGCGGACTTCTCCCGGTCAGGGGTGAGAACGATGGTGTGGTTGAACTCGACCGACACTGGTCAATGCCTCCATGGGCATCCGCGGCGCCTCCATGCCTCACCCGGCCGGTGACCGACACGCGACGCCGCGCCGTGGATCGTAGACGCCGCCCGTCCGCCGCGTCGACCCGTTTTCACCGGCCGGAACGCGCCCCCTCCCCCGCCGTCCACACCGTGCCGCGGGCCTCGTACTCCAGCATCTGCTCCAGGCCGACGGCCGCGTCCGCGCCCAGTTCGCGGCGTACGAGCCACAGGGCGAGGTCGAGTCCGGAGGTGACCCCGCCCGCGGTCACCAGGTCGCCGTCGTCCACGACGCGGGCGTTCTTCAGGACGCCGCCCTCGCGTTCGAGGTCGGCGCGCGCCCGGTGGTGGGTGGTGCAGGGACGGCCGCGGGTCACGCCGGCGGCGGAGAGCAGCATCACGCCGGTGCACAGGGCGGCGACGGTCAGGTCCGGGCGGGCCGCCGCCTCGGCGAGGGCGCGCGGCAGGTCGCCGCGGCGGATCTCGGCCCAGACGCCGGGGTCGTCGCGGCGCGCGTATCCGCCGCCGGGCACGACGAGGAGGTCCGCCTCGGCGGGGGCCCAGCGGCGGTCGGCGCGGAGCCTGGTGCCGTAGGCGGCCGTGACGGTGCGGGGGCCGTCCAGGATGACGTAGTCGACCTCGACCCGCCGGTCGGTGAAGTAGTCGGAGGCGGACAGCACCTCGTAGGGCGCGGCCAGATCGAGTTCCTCCACGCCGTCGAACAGGACCACGTGGACGCGGAGCGGGCCGGTGGGGGCGGTCGATTCGGCGGCGGCGGCCGTGCGGGCGCCCAGGGCCGTGGCGCCGGCTGCGGCCGTCGCGGCCGTGGCGGTCAGGAGGGTGCGGCGGTTCATGCGGGCGGTTCTCCTTCGCTCGGTCAGTTGCCCCAGCGGGCGGCGTCGGTCATGGTCTCCAGGCGGGTGACGTGCGGAGGGGTCGAGCGTTCCCGGAGCAGTTCGGCGGCGAGGGAGTAGGGCGGGGCCTTCCGGGGGCGGCGCCGGGCCTGGGCGACCACCTCGTCGACGAGCGTCGTGGCCATGGACAGCCGGGGGTACGCGGCGTGGACGGCGGCGCCGGTCTCGTCGCTGACGAACTCGGTGCCCACGCCGAAGTCCATGCCGATCCCGCCGCGGACCAGGGCGCACAGCGTGCCGCGGCGCTCGGCGATGCCCACCGAGGTGTGCAGGGCGATGGCCTCCCACACGGCGTCCACGCCGGCCGCCGGCAGGCCCTGCGCGGTGAGGAACTCCGCCGCCGCGTCCGCGCCGTCGACCTCGAAGCGCTGGTCGCGGTCGCCCGCCTCGGTGAGGCCGAGGTCGTGCAGGACGCAGGCCAGGAAGAGCAGTTCGGGGTCGTAGTCGCGGCCGGGGCGCGCGCCGCGGTGGTCGGCGAGGAGGCGGGCGAACAGGGCGGTGCGGACGCTGTGGTGGGCCGCGGCGGCGGACTCCGCGTCCAGGACCAGCTTCAACGCGCTGCGCGCCAGGGGTGTTTCGGGGATCGGCGGAACGCCGGCCGTCGTCATGGGTTCCATGGCCTCCATGCTCGGCAGGAAGGCGCGTCGCCGACAGTGGCAGAATTGCCGTTATGCGGAAGGAAGCTGCCTCAGAGGGAGTCGAGGGCATGAGGCCGCCGCACCGGGTGGCGGTGCTCGTGCTCGACGGCGTCCTGCCCCTCGATCTGGGCATCCCCGCCCAGGTGTTCATCGCCGTGCCGGGAAGGCCGTACGAGGTGACGCTGTGCGGGATCTCGGGGCGGCCCGTGGCGACCTCGGCGGGGTTCGAGGTGACGGTGGCCGCCGGGCTGGAGGCGGTGCGGCGGGCGGACACCGTGGTGGTGCCGGGGTACGCGCCCCATCTGCGGAAGGTCCCGGGACCGGTGCTCGACGCGCTGGCCGGGGCGCACGACGCCGGGCGGCGCCTGGTCTCCATCTGCACCGGCGCGTTCGCGCTCGCCGCCGCCGGGGTCCTCGACGGCCGCAGGGCCACCACGCACTGGCTCTACGCCGACGAGCTGGCGGCGCGGCATCCGGGCGTATCGGTCGACCCGCGGGTGCTGTACGTGGACGAGGGCCAGGTGCTGACCTCGGCCGGCGTCGCGGCCGGCATCGATCTGTGCCTGCACCTGGTCCGCCGCGATCTGGGCGCCCGTACGGCCAACCAGGTGGCGCGCACCCTCGTCTCCGCGCCGCACCGCGACGGCGGACAGGCCCAGTACATCCGGCGGCCCCTGGCCGTCGAGGCGGGCGGCTCCACGCTCGCGCCGACCCGGGAGTGGGCCCTGGCCCGGCTGCACGAGCAGCTGACGGTGCCTCAACTGGCGGCGCGGGCCCACATGGCGCCGCGCACCTTCGCCCGGCACTTCGTCGCCGAGACCGGCACCACGCCGCTGCGGTGGCTGCTCTCGGCCCGGCTCGACCGGGCGCGGGAGCTGCTGGAGAGCACCGGCCTCGGCATCGACCAGGTCGCCGAGCGGTGCGGCCTGGGCAGCCCCGCCAACCTGCGGCTGCACTTCCGCCGGGCTCTGGGGACCACACCCACCGCCTACCGCGCGGCGTTCGCGCCACCGGAAGCGGGAACGGCGGAGTCGGGACCGGCGGCCTTGGGTCCGGCGGAAGCAGGGCCGCCCGAGGCGGGTCCGGCGGAACCAGGGCCGCCGGTTCCGGAGTCCCCGGAACCGGGCGGCGGCGCGCCGCCCGGCGCCCTGGCCGTCAGCGCGCGACCAGGCGGACCTCGCGCTCGTGCACGGCGTGGAAGTGCGGCAGCGGCAGGCCGCTCGCGGAGTTCAGCTCCATGACCGCCGCCTCGACGCCCGCGGCGCCCGGGCGTACCGCGTCCTCGGCGACGCGGCCGGTGTTGCGCCAGCGGTGGACCTTGCCGTCGCACACGGCCCGGGTGCCGCCGACGGAGTGGCGGGTGTCGGAGCCCTGCATCACCGAACTGCTCACGAACGCCGGGCCCTTGGAGCCGACGCAGGCGTAGGTGCCGGAGAGGACGACCGTGCCGTCGGGGGCGAGTCGGGCCTGGCGGTCGATCGTGACCATGCCGGTCGGTCCGGCCGACGCGGGCGCGGCGGGGGCGGCGGCGAGCAGGGCGAGCGCCGCGGTCGCCGTGGCGGCCAGGGCCGGCCGCCGGGACAGCAGAGTACGCAGTGACATGAGCGGAACCTCCTATTGTGTGGGGATTCCACAGGTACCTGCCGTACCCGGCCGCCGCCGGGACCGTCACCCCAACGGTGGCGAGTCCCCGCCCCGGCCACCGGTCGGCGACGAAGCGGCCGGGCGGCCGGCCAGGCCCGGCGTGTTCCCGCCGCGCCCACCGCGCAGCCCCCATGACCAGCGACGATCCCGGCGACCTAAGATGATCAACGTGTCCGAGCACCACACACCCCGGTCCCTCATCGTCACCCTCTACGGCGCGTACGGCCGTTGGATGCCCGGGCCGGTGCCCGTGGCGGAGCTGATCCGGCTGCTGGCCGCGGTCGGAGTGGACGCGCCCTCGGTGCGCTCGTCGGTGTCCCGGCTCAAACGGCGCGGGCTGCTGGTGCCCGCCCGCACCGACCGGGGCGCGGCCGGCTACGAACTCTCCCCCGAGGCACGCGAGTTGCTGGAGGACAGCGACCGGCGGGTGTACGCCACCGCGCCGCCCGGGGACGAGGGCTGGGTGCTCGCGGTGTTCTCGGTGCCGGAGTCGGAGCGGCAGAAGCGGCACGTACTGCGCTCCCGGCTGGCCGGTCTCGGCTTCGGCACGGCGGCGCCGGGCGTGTGGATAGCCCCGGCGCGGCTGTACGAGGAGACCCGGCACACGCTGCGGCGGCTGCGCCTCGACCCGTACGTCGACCTGTTCCGCGGCGAGCACCTCGGCTTCGCCGCCACCGTCGAGGCCGTCGCCCGCTGGTGGGACCTGGCCGCCATCGCCAAGCGGCACGAGGCGTTCCTCGACCGGCACGAGCCCGTGCTGCGCGCGTGGCGGCGGCGCGAGGACCGGCCGCCCGAGGAGGCGTACCGGGACCATCTGCTCGCCCTCGACTCCTGGCGTCACCTCCCCTACGCCGACCCCGGACTCCCGGACCGGCTGCTCCCGGCGAACTGGCCCGGACGGCGCTCGGCGGAGGTGTTCCGGGAGCTGCACGAGCGACTGCGCGATGCGGGGGCGGTGTTCGCCGGGCTGTGATGCGGCATCCGGCGGCTCACGCCGCGGGGGCCGCCGGCCGTTCCGGCACGCCGGGACGCGGTCTTCGCCCGGCTGTGATCCGCATCGGCGGCCCGTCCGTCCGGGGCGCCGCAGTCGGGCAGCCGGTGTGGTCCGGTCACCGTGTCACCGCTCGTCCACAAGCCCGTAACGGCGGGATCGGCGGGGAGCGGCGGGGCGTTCGTGCGGGTAGGCCGTCGACGCCGGGACGGAGGTCCCGGACGGCGCCCGTCGTGCGAGTTCCGGGGCGGGGGCCGTACCATTTCCGCCATCGAAAGCAGGACACCCTGATGCCGGCCCACGGGACCTGCAGCACGAACGGATCCGCCTTGCACGAACGCCCTTCCGGCGCCGCCTCCTGGCGCATAGCGCTGCCGCACACCACCGCGGCCGTGCCCGTGGCCCGCGCACTGGTCCGTACCGCCCTCGCCGAGCTGGAGCACGGAGCCGACAGCGACACCGCCGAGCTGCTCACCGCCGAACTGGTGGCGAACGCGGTCGAGCACACCGCCGGCGACGCCCCGATAGAGCTGGTGGTGGAGCTGGTGCCGACGGGCTGCAAGGTCGAGGTGCACGACCCCGACCCGGCGCCGCCCGGCCGGCTGGTCCACCCGGCCGACGGCGAGCCCGACCCCTGGCAGGAGCACGGGCGGGGCCTCCTGCTGATCCGCACGCTCAGCTCGTCCTGCGGCCACCGCCCCACCGAGTCGGGCAAGGCGGTGTGGTTCCGGCTGGCCGCGGTGCCCCGGCAGTGGCGGCCCCGCCCGGCGTGACGGACGCGGGCAGGGCTCCGGCGCGTCGCCCCACCCGCGCGGCGCGGTTCAGGCCAGCGTCGCGACCAGCACCGCCTTGATCGTGTGCAGCCGGTTCTCCGCCTCGTCGAAGACCACCGAGTGGGCCGACTCGAAGACCTCGTCCGTGACCTCCAGGGACTCCAGCCCGTGGGTCTCGTGGATCTCGCGCCCGACCTTGGTGCCCAGGTCGTGGAAGGCGGGCAGGCAGTGCAGGAACTTCACGTCCGGGTTGCCGGTGGCGCGCAGCACGTCCATGGTCACGGCGTACGGCGCCAGGGCCGCGATCCGCTCGTCCCAGACCTCCTTGGGCTCCCCCATGGACACCCACACGTCCGTGGCGACGAAGTCGGCGCCCGCCACGCCCTCGGCGACGTCCTCGGTGAGCGTGATGCGGGCCCCGCTGGTCTCGGCGAGGGCCCGGGCGCGGTCCACGACGTCCTGCGCGGGCCAGTAGGACTTGGGGGCGACCAGCCGTACGTCCATGCCGAGCAGGGCGCCGGTGACCAGGTAGGAGTTGCCCATGTTGAAGCGGGCGTCGCCGAGGTAGGCGAAGGCGATCTCGCCGAGCGGCTTGGCGCAGTGCTCGGTCATCGTGAGCACGTCCGCGAGCATCTGGGTGGGGTGCCAGTCGTCGGTGAGGCCGTTGTAGACGGGCACGCCGGCGTGGGCGGCCAGTTCCTCGACGTTGGCCTGGCTGTCGCCGCGGTACTCGATGGCGTCGTACATCCGGCCGAGGACGCGCGCGGTGTCCCGTACGGACTCCTTGTGCCCCATCTGCGAGCCGGAGGGGTCGAGGTACGTGGTGGACGCGCCCTGGTCGGCGGCGGCGACCTCGAAGGCGCAGCGGGTGCGCGTGGAGGTCTTCTCGAAGATCAGCGCGATGTTCCGGCCGCGCAGGTACTGGGTCTCCGTCCCGGCCTTCTTCGCGGCCTTCAGCTCGGCGGCCAGCTCCACCAGGCCGCGGAACTCCTCCTGTGTGAAGTCGAGCTCTTTGAGGAAGTGGCGGCCGGCGAGGGCGGTCGGGACTGTCGCCATGAGGGGCGCTCCAGAGGTGGACGGGACGGTCACGGGACGGATGGAACTCTATACGAAGTTCAGAATTTATATACGCCCGGGTGGTGTTTGTCCATGGAGGCGGAGGAACGGAACCGTCGGTATCGGGTCCTACCGCCCCATGCGGTTATACGGCGTCCCGCTCCACCGGGCAGCTCATGCACCGCGGGCCGCCCCTGCCCCGCCCCAGCTCGCTGCCCGGGATCTCTATGACCTCGATGCCCTGCTTGCGCAGGTGGGTGTTGGTGGTGGCGTTGCGCTCGTAGGCGACGACGACGCCCGGCTCGACGGCGAGGACGTTGCAGCCGTCGTCCCACTGCTCGCGCTCGGCGGCGTGGACGTCCTGGGTCGCGGTCAGCACCCGGATCTCGCTCAGTCCGAGGGCGGCGGCGATGGCGCGGTGCATGTGCTCGGGCGGATGGTCGGTGACCTTCAGCTCCTTCTCCCCCACGCCCGGCTCGATGGTGTACGAGCGGAGCATGCCGAGGCCCGCGTACTGGGTGAAGACGTCGCCGTCGACCATCGTCATCACCGTGTCCAGGTGCATCAGCGCCCGCCGCTTGGGCATGTCGAGGGCGACGATGGTCCGCGCGGAGCCGGCGGCGAACAGCTTGTGCGCGAGCATCTCCACGGCCTGCGGCGTGGTCCGCTCGCTCATGCCGATCAGTACGGCGCCGTTGCCGATGACGAGCACGTCCCCGCCCTCGATGGTCGACGGGTAGTCGGCCTGCCCCTCGGACCACAGGTGGAACGGTTCGGCGCGGAACAGCGGGTGGTGCCGGTAGATCGCCTCGAAGTGCACGGTCTCGCGCTGCCGGGCGGGCCAGCGCATCGCGTTGATCGAGACGCCGTCGTAGATCCAGGCGGAGGTGTCGCGGGTGAACAGGTGGTTCGGGAGCGGGCGCAGCAGGAAGTCGTCCAGGTCCATGACGTGGAAGCGGACCGAGGTCGGCTCCGCGTGCCCCTCCAGGAACTCCCGCTTCGTCATGCCGCCGACCAGCGCCTCGGCCAGCTCCCGCGTGGGCAGGCCGTCGAAGGCGGCGCGCAGGTGGCCGGCGGCGAGGGGGCCGTACTCCTTCTCGTCGAAGACCCGGTCCAGGACGAGGGCGCGGGCCTCCGGGATCTCCAGTGTCTCCGCGAGCAGGTCGCCGAAGAGATGCACCTCGACGCCCCGGTCGCGCAGCACGTCGGCGAACCCGTCGTGCTCGGCGCGCGCCCGGCGCACCCACAGCACGTCGTCGAAGAGCAGGGCGTCCTTGTTGCTGGGCGTGAGCCGCTTGAGTTCGAGATCGGGCCGGTGCAGGATGACGCGGCGCAGCCGCCCGGCCTCGGAGTCGACGTGGAATCCCATGCCTCCATCCTGACCATTCGAGCCCGGGTTCATCCTCCTTCGGCGGGGGGACGGCGCGCCCTGCGGGTGGGGGCCGCCCCTGCGGGCGGGGGCGGGGGCGGGTGTGTCGGGGCGGCGCGCGTGCGTCGGGGCGGGGTGGGGCGCGTCATGAGCGCCGCCGCCCCGCCCCCTCCGGAAACCCTCACGTGGGGTCGCGGGGGGGGGGGGGGGGGGGGGGGGGGGGGGGGGGGGGGGGGGGGGGGGGGGGGGGGGGGGGGGGGGGGGGGGGGGGGGGGGGGGGGGGAGAACAAAAAGGGAGGGGGGGAGAAAAAGGAGGAAA
>NZ_JBVJFP010000002.1:0-180088 GCF_055587785.1 Streptomyces sp. NPDC046379 | reverse complement strand
GACCGCCCCCCCCCCCCCCAAGACCCCCCCCCCAAAAAAGCCGCAGGATCGCCCCCCACCCCCCCCCCCCCCAGAACACCCTAGGGGGGGGTGGGGGGGGGGGGGTTGTGTCCCCCCCCCCCCCCCACCACGGCGGTCAGAGCCTCGGGTCCACCGGCTCCGACTCCAGCGCCAGCACCCCGAACACCGCCTCGTGGACGCGCCACAACGGCTCGCCCTCCGCCAGCCGGTCCAGTGCCTCCAGGCCGAGCGCGTACTCGCGGGCGGCGAGGGACCGCTTGTGGTTGAGGAAGCGGTTGCGCAGGCGGGCGAGGTTCTCGGGACGCGTGTACTCGGGACCGTAGATGATCCGCAGGTACTCCCGGCCCCGGCACTTGATGCCCGGCTGGACCAGCCGGCCCTGCGGGTCCCGCACCAGGGCGCCGAGCGGCTTGACGACCATGCCCTCGCCGCCGCGGCCGGTCGTCTCCAGCCACCAGTCGACGCCCGCCCGCACCGACTCGGCGTCGCCGGTGTCGACGTACAGGCGGCGGGTGGTCTGCAGCAGACCGGTACCGTCGTGCTCGACCAGCCGGTCGAGCAGTGCGAGTTGCTCGTCGTGCGGAAGCCCGGCGAGGCTGCGGCCCTGGACGGCCAGGATCTGGAAGGGCGCGAGGCGCACGCCGTCCAGGCCCTCGGTGGTCCAGCAGTAGCGCCGGTACGCGTCGGTGAACGCCGCCGCGTCCGCGGCCCGTTCGCGCTGGCGTGCCAGCAGGCCGGACACGTCGACGCCGCGGGCCGCCGCGCCCTCCAGCGCGGCGAGCGCGCCGGGGAACACCGCGCCGGAGGCGGCGCCGACCGCGGCGTACTGGCTGCGCAGCAGGCCGGACGCCTTCAGCGACCACGGCATCAACTCGGCGTCCAGCAGCAGCCAGTCGGTGTCCAGCTCGTCCCACAGCCCGGCCGCGTCGGCCGCCGCCCGCACCCGCCCGAGGATCTCCTCGGTGACCGCGTCGTCGTCGAAGAACGGCCGGCCGGTACGGGTGTACAGCGAGCCGGTCGGCCCCGCCCCGTGCCCGGCGTCGCCCGCGCCGGGGGCTCCCCCGACGCCGAACCGCTTCCGCGCGACCTCCGCGTCACGGCACACCAGCGCCACCGCCCGCGAGCCCATGTGCTTCTCCTCGCACACCACCCGCTCGACGCCGTCGCGCGCGTACTGCGCGAACGCCTCCGCGGGGTGCTCCAGATACCCCTCCTCCCGCGAGGTCGCCGTCGGCGCCATGGTCGGCGGGAGGTACGGCAGCAGTCTCGGGTCGACCGCGAAACGGCTCATGACCTCCAGGGCAGCCGCCGCGTTCTCCTCGCGCACCGATATCCGCCCGGCGTGACGGGTCTCCACCACGCGGCGGCCGTGCACGTCGGCCAGGTCCAGCGGCCGGCCGTCGTGCCCCCCGGGCGCCTCGGACCGCAGCGGCCTCACCGGCTCGTACCAGACCTTCTGCGCCGGTACGTCGACCAGCTCCCGCTCCGGCCAGCGCAGCGCGGTCAGCTTGCCGCCGAAGACCGCGCCGGTGTCCAGGCAGATGGTGTTGTTCAGCCAGGTCGCCTCGGGGACCGGGGTGTGGCCGTAGACGACGGCCGCGCGGCCCCGGTAGTCCTCGGCCCACGGGTAGCGCACCGGCAGCCCGAACTCGTCCGTCTCGCCGGTGGTCTCGCCGTACAGCGCGTGCGAGCGGACCCGGCCCGAGGTGCGACCGTGGTACTTCTCCGGCAGCCCGGCGTGGCAGACGACGAGCCGGCCGCCGTCGAGGACGTAGTGGCTGACGAGCCCGTCGAGGAACTCCCGCACCTGCTGCCGGAACTCCTCGCTCTCGCCCTCCATCTGCGCGACGGTCTCGGCGAGACCGTGCGTGTGCTGGACCTTGCGCCCGCGCAGGAAGCGCCCGAACTTGTTCTCGTGGTTGCCCGGCACGCACAGCGCGTTGCCCGAGCCCACCATCGACATCACCCGGCGCAGCACGCCCGGGCTGTCCGGGCCGCGGTCCACGAGGTCGCCGACGAAGACGGCCGTACGGCCCTCCGGGTGCACGCCGTCGACGTAGCCGAGCTTGCCGAGCAGCGCCTCCAGTTCGGCGGAGCAGCCGTGGATGTCACCGATGACGTCGAACGGACCGGTGAGGTGGGTGAGGTCGTTGAACCGCTTCTCGGTGACGACGGTGGCGTTCTCGACCTCCTCGACGCCCCGCAGGACGTGCACCTTGCGGAAGCCCTCGCGCTCCAGGCGCCGCAGGGAACGGCGCAGTTCGCGGACGTGCCGCTGGATGACCCGGCGGGGCATGTCGGCGCGGTCGGAGCGCGCGGCGTTGCGTTCGGCGCACACCTCCTCCGGCACGTCGAGCACGATGGCGATGGGCAGCACGTCGTACTGCCGCGCCAGCTCGATCAACTGGCGCCGCGCGTCCTGCTGCACGCTGGTGGCGTCGACGACCGTGCGGCGGCCGGCGGCCAGACGCTTGCCCGCGATGTAGTGCAGGACGTCGAAGGCGTCGCGGGTGGCGCTCTGGTCGTTCTCGTCGTCGGAGACGAGCCCGCGGCAGAAGTCGGAGGAGATGACCTCGGTCGGCCCGAAGTGACGGCGGGCGAAGCTGGACTTGCCCGAGCCGGACGCGCCGACGAGCACGACGAGGGAGAGGTCGGTGACGGGGAGCACCCGGCCCCGGGTGCGGTTCTCGGTGATCGGGGTGGTGGTCATGCGGCCGTCGCCTCCTTCTTCTTCTCGTCGTCGGCCGAGTCGTCGGCCGAGTGGTGAGCCGCGTCGCGGGTCTTGTCGTGGGTCTTGTCGTGGGTCTTGTCGGGGGTCTCGTCGGGGGTCTGTCCGAGGGTGAACACGGCCATCTGGGTGGGCGGGCCCACCTCCGGGTCGTCCGGGCCCACCGGAACGAACTCCACGCCGTAGCCGTGCCGTTCGGCGACCCGCTCCGCCCAGGCCCGGAACTCGGCGCGGGTCCACTCGAAGCGGTGGTCGCCGTGCCGGACGTGTCCGGCGGGGAGGGACTCCCAGCGGACGTTGTACTCGACGTTCGGGGTCGTCACGAGAACCGTGCGAGGGCGGGCCGAGCCGAACACCGCGTACTCCAGGGCGGGCAGCCTGGGCGGGTCGACGTGCTCGACGACCTCGCTCAGCACGGCGGCGTCGTACCCCTTGAGCCGGGCGTCGGTGTAGGCGAGGGAGCCCTGGACGAGCCGGACGCACGCGGCCTGCCGTTCGCCCATGCGGTCCAGCTTCAGCCGCCGGGAGGCGATGGTCAGCGCCCGCATCGACACGTCCACGCCGACGATCTCCGTGTACCGGACGTCCTTGAGCAGCGCCTGCACCAACTGGCCCTGTCCGCAGCCGAGGTCGAGGACACGGGCCGCGCCGGACCGCTCCAGGGCGGCGAGGACGGCCTCCCGCCGCTGCACCGCGAGCGGCGTCGGCTTCTCCTCCTCCGTCTCGGCGTCCGTCTCCGCCGCGACCGCGTTGTCGATCTCCTCGACCTCGCTGTCGTCGGCCTCCGCGAGCCGCAGCAGTTCCAGCCGCTCCCGCGCCTGCCGGGTCAGCGACCAGCGGCGCGACAGATAGCGGTTGGTGATCAGCTGCTGCTCGGGGTGACCGGGCAGCCAGCCCTCGCCGGCCCGCAGCAGCTTGTCGACCTCGTCGGAGGAGACCCAGTAGTGCTTGGCGTCGTCCAGCACCGGCAGCAGCACGTACAAGTGGCGCAGGGCCTCGGCGAGCGTCGGCGTCCGCGACTCCAGCACGAGGCGCACGTACCGCGAGTCGCCCCACTCGGGGAACCGCGTGTCCAGCGGCACCGGTTCGGCGGTCACCGTCCAGCCGAGCGGCTCGAAGAGCCGCCCCACCAGGCCGGGTCCGCCGCGGGCGGGCAGTGCGGGCACCTCGATGCGCAGCGGCAGCGGTTCGCCGGCGCGCTCGGGCCGGGCGGCGCACACCCCGCGCATCGCACTGGAGAAGACCGCGCTCAGGGCGACGGCGAGCAGCGAGGAGGCCGCGTACGGGCGGTCGTTGACGTACTGGGCGAGCGCGGCGTCGGGTGCGCCGCCGCGGCCCTTGCCCTTGCCGCGCCGGACCAGTGCCACCGGGTCGACCTCCAGCAGCAGCGCCGCCGTGCACTGCTCGGCGGTCGCCTCGGGGTAGAGGACGTGTGCCGTGCCGTAGGAGGTGGAGAACGCCTGCGCGTTGTCGGGATGCTTGTGCAGCAGGTAGCCGAGATCGGTGGCGGGGCGTTCCGGGGTGCCGGTGGTGGTGATCGTCAGGAACAACGTGGCCTCGAAGGCTTGAAGGGGCGCTTGAAGGGTCGCTTGGGGGCGCTTGGAGGGGCGCTTGAAGGGTCGACAGGTCGCTGGAACGGTTCTGAGGTGCGGGTTCACGCCCGCGACGGTCCTGACAAGGTACAGACAACGGAGCGTGGGCTCCTGCGGTTTTCCGGGCGGTCTGTGACAGGGCTGTGACCGGAATGGTGGCTTCCGTCACAGTGGCCGGGGGCCGCGGCTGATCGACTCGGGCCATGCCTACGTCTCGGCGCACACGCCGCTCCACTCCCCTGGCCGTTCTGTCCGTCACCGTCACCGCCGCCGTGCTGCTCGCGGGCGGGTGCGGGACGCAGCGCGCCGGCGCGGGGGCCGGGGGCGCCGATGGGGGCGGTTCGGCGGACGCGGGGTGTGCGGCGTCGCCGTCGGCGGGGACGGAGCCGGGCGCAGCGGAGCCGGGCGGGACGTCCGCGGACGGGGCGTCGTCGGGCGAGACGGAACTGGACGGCGTCCGGATCACCGGTGTGACCGGGCCCGCGTGCGAGGTCGTGGAGTGGGAGGTCACCAACTCCGGGACGCGGGCGCTCACCTACACCGTCGTGTTCAGCCTTCGGTCGCCCACCGGGGCGGCCATGGACAGCCGCGAGGAGGCGGTGCCGTCCGTCGCGCCCGGAACGACCGTGCGGCGGACGCTCGACCACGCCGCCTTGAGCTTGTCCGCCGGCACGCCGGCCGCGCGGATCGTCCAGGTGCGCAGCGTGCCGGCCGACGAGGCGCCGTCGACGGGAGGTCCGTGCCCGGAGTCGGGGGTGCGGGTGTACACGGACCGGGGCGACGCTGCGATGGGGCTGCGGGTCGTCGGGCTCCGCCTGGAGAACTGCGGCACCGGGACGTACCGCTTGGAGGGCTACCCGCGACTCGAACTCCTCGACGAGGAACACGAGCCGGTCGAGGGCGTGCGCGTGCTGCGGGGCGGCAGCGCGATCAGCACGGGCACGGGCGCCGACGCCCCGCCCCTGCCGCTCGCCCTGAAGCCCGGCGAGCGGGCCCACGCGACGCTGGTGTGGCGCAACACCACGGAGTCCGGCGAGCCCGTGCACGCCGCCTACGTGCGTACCTGGGCCAAGCCCGGGGCCGATCCGGTGATGGTGACGCCGGAGCTGGACCTGGGCACGACGGGGAAGCTGGGCGTGGGGGCGTGGCAGAAGGAGCAGTCGGCGCCGCCGGCCGGCGCGGGTGGGGCCCGCCCGGGCGAGGGCCCGTGACCGGGAGCCGGAGCACCGCCCTGACCCGGCCCCACCCCGTGCGGGCCCACCCCGTCCGGCCCTACAGCTGGGACTGGACCTGCGCCGAGATCAGCTCCAGGTGGTCCAGGTCGTGGAGGTCGAGGACCTGGAGGTAGATCCTCCGGGAACCGACCGCGGCGTAACGACCGATCTTGTCGACGACCTCGGCCGGTGAACCCGCCAGGCCGTTCGCCTTCAGCTCGTCCACCTCGCGTCCGATGGCGGCGGCGCGGCGGGCGACCTCCTGGTCGTCCTTGCCGACGCAGACCACGAGGGCGTTGGAGTAGACGAGGTCGTCGCCCTTGCGGCCGGCCTCCTCGGCGGCGGCACGGACCCGGCCGAACTGGCGCTCGCTGTCCTCGATCGAGGCGAACGGCATGTTGAACTCGTCGGCGAACCTGGCCGCCAGCCGCGGGGTGCGGCTCGGGCCGTGCCCGCCGATGAGGACCGGGATCTTCGGCTGCACCGGCTTGGGCAGCGCGGGCGAGTCCTTCAGCTCGTAGAACGTGCCCCGGAAGTCGAAGGTCCGGCCGACCTCCGTCGCCCACAGCCCGGTGACGATCTCCAGCTGCTCCTCCAGGCGGCCGAACTTCTCCTTCGGGAAGGGGATGCCGTACGCCGTGTGCTCCTCCTCGAACCAGCCCGCGCCGAGCCCGAACTCGACGCGCCCGCCGGACATCTGGTCGACCTGGGCGACCTGGATGGCGAGCACGCCGGGCAGCCGGAACGTACCGGCGGTCATCAGCGTGCCGAGCCGGATCCGCTTGGTCTCACGGGCGAGGCCGGCGAGGGTGATCCAGGCGTCGGTGGGGCCGGGGAGGCCGTCTCCGGAGCCCATCCTGAGATAGTGGTCGGAACGGAAGAAGGCGTCGAAGTCGAGGTCCTCGGTGGCCTTGGCCACGGCGAGCAGGGTGTCGTAGGTCGCCCCCTGCTGGGGCTCGGTGAAGATGCGAAGATCCATACCCCCCATCCTGCCCCGTCCCACGATCCCTAGCGCGCGACGGGCCTGCCCCCGGCCCCCGCCCGGGACGGCCCTCACCCGGACGCGGCCCGCCCCTTCCCTCCGGCCACCCGTTCCCCTCCCGCCCGCCCCGCTACCCCGCCTCCCGCACGGGTATCGCCTCTTCCCGGTCCGCGAGCCGGCGCAGCATCTCCAGGACGCGGTCCCTGGACTCGTCCGCCGCGTCGATGGCCTCCATGCACATCCAGTACGTGCTCTCGTCGGGGGCGGCGCAGGCTATGCCGACGAGGGCGATGCCGACCTCGCCGAGGAGGCCGCCGAGGAACGTCAACGCCTGCCGGGCGTCGCCCAGTTCGGTCAGCTGGGCCGCGCGCAGCTCGCCCTTGGCCAGCTCCGGCGTCTCCAGCACCCCGCACCCTCTGCCCGCCAGCTCCGTCAACCCGATGGCCTCGCCGCGCAGTTCGGGCGGGCCGAAGACCGCCAGCCGGCTCCCTATCGCCTGGGCGAGGGACTGTGCCTGCCACACCTCCGTGATGATCTGCGGCGTGTCACCGCTACCCGCCAGGGCACGCCTGCTCGTCAGGATGAGCCGCACCGCATCCATGGGCTGCCCCCGGTCTGTCCCGCCGCGCCGAAGCGCGTCCGCCCGAACTTCACTCCACCTGTCCACTACCCAGAGTGAAGGGCGTTGAGACGAAAAGCCAGAGGAAGACGGAAATCTGCGGACAACAATTCGGATTCACCCTCGCTTTCCACTACGGAGAGTGAAAGTGGATCAGATCGCTCCCTGCGCGTCGCCCGCAGGACACCCGGGCGTCACACCCCGCCGTCACGATCCGGCCGCGGGAACCTGCGCTCGTTCCGGTCGATCTTCGCGTCGAGCGCGGCCAGCGGATCGATGCCGAGCACCTCGCAGAACTGGAGCAGATAGGCGAGCACGTCGGCGACCTCGTCCCGCACCCGGTGCGCCGTGCCGGGGTCGTCCATCACCCGCGCCGACTCCTCCGGCGTCAGCCACTGGAAGATCTCGACCAGTTCGGCGGCCTCCACACTCAGGGCGGAGACGAGGTTCTTGGGGGTGTGGTACGGCTGCCAGTCGCGCGCGGCGGCGAACTCGGCCAGTCGGCGCCGGAGTCGGTCCAGGTCGGAAGGTTCTGTCACGGCTTCAGGTGTACCACCGTCACGTCGACCTGCTCCGCGCACCGGGAGCCGTCGCTCACCGCGCCGACGCACCGGATGTGCCCCGCTCCCCCCGTCCGCGAGGACGTCGACGACGGGCCCGGCGCAGCCGGCGCGGACCCGGCGGTTGCCGGGCCGCCTGCACGGCCCCCCGCCCGGGGTCGCGCAGCGCCGTCGCCGGCAGCACCAGGCCGCCCGCCGACGGCCGCTCGCCGACGTTGCGCAGCTCGGGCTCCGCCTGTACGGCGGCGTCGAGCCGGACCGGCCCTCGGGGCCCGTCGGCCGTGCACCGATGCGGAACCCTCGCCGTCCGTGCACGTCGGGCGGGCACGGCGCCCTGGCGGACGCCTCGGCCGACGCACGGACCGCCGGAGCCTCCGCCCGCCGGGCCTCGGTCGCCGGGCCTCGGTCGCCGGCGTCTCAGTCGCCGGCGCCGGGGATCCCCGCGCCCTCCATGAGCCCCTGCACCTCGGTGCCGGGCGGGGTCAGCAGGAACACGTTCCGGTCCACCCGGTGCATCCCGCTGCCCAGTCCGAAGACGACGCCCGTGCTGAAGTCCAGCACCCGCTTGGCGACCTCGTTCTCGGCGCCGGTCAGGTCGAGCAGCACGGGGATGCCCGACATCAGTGTCTCGGCGACCTCGCGGGCGTCCGCGAACACGTTCACCCGGAGCACGACGAAACGCCGCCGCGTCTCGGTCTCCGCCTCCGGCAACGCGCGGTGGTTCACCGCCGACGGCCAGGCGTCCCGGCCGCGCAGCGGAACGACCTGGGCGAGCCCTTCCCACTGTTCATCGGTGACGTCGTGACCGTTCACCGGCTCCCCCGATCTGACTCGCTCATCGCCTGCACCGGCCAATTCTTACGCGACGTCACCCGTTCGGCCGAACAGCGACACGGTCCGCGACCGGAAGCGCCCGTTTCCTCCCGAAACATCGAGGGCAAGACCGTCGAATCTCGCTCGTCCGAGTGATTCCGCAAGGTGTCGGGTGATGAGGCCGGATGTCAGGTGATGACGCTGGGTGTCAGGTGATGGTGCCGAGTGTCAGGTGATGGTGCCGGGTATCAGGTGATGGCACTGCGTTCACCGGCATCCGCAGCTTCGGCAGAGGTCCGCGAGTACGGCCGGACGCGGCCCGCCGTTCACCAGTCCCTGGCGACGGCACGCAGGGCGATCCACGTGTCGCCCCTGTCGCCCGCGTCGCCCGCGTCGCCCGCGTCGCCCGCCTGCCGGTACTCCATGGTCAGTTGAAGACGCCGTTCCGCACGCGTGCCGTGCACGGTCGCGTCGGCGACGACGCGGCCGACGAGACGGGCCGTATCGCCGTCGATCCCGACGGTCACGGTCTTCTCCTCGACCCCGTGGTACGCGCACTCCCCGCCCCCCACCTGGGCCAGCCACACGGCTTTCGGCTGCTCCTCGCCCGTGGGGTGCGTGAGCGTGAAGCCCTCGTCCAGGAGGGCGTCGAGGGCGCCGGCATCGCCGTCGATCATGGCGCGCAGTTGGGCCCGGTAGGCCTCGATGACCTCCTGGCGCGTCTTCAGGGCGAGTGAGGCGTTCATGGGGTTACGCGGCTCCTGACGTGATGACGCCTGCTGGGACCCGGCGGGTGCCGGTCAGTTGATCATGCGGGGTACGCCGTCCCACCGCCGTCCGCCGCGCCGGACGCTCCGGAGCACCTCGCCGAATGCCGCGTCCCGCCCGAAGCCTGTCGTGGTTCAGGGACACGACACGCGCCTCCCTGAACCACGACGCGGATGCATCGCTCCCGATTACCAGGGACGCCACGGGTGAATACCGCCCACGGGACACCTCCTCACCAGCCGGTGACCGCCGTCGCGGTCGTCTCACCGTGAGCATCGGCCACCGGGGCGATGGTGAACGGCCCCGCAGCGCAGGCCGGTTGACGGATCGTGCACGCCTGCGGGCGCCACGGCCGGAACCGGGCGTCACGGCAGTGCGGCGGCCACCGGCAGGCGTCGCGGGCTCATGAGCGACGCCGTGCGGGCAACCCGCACGCCGCGCAGGGGACCTCGTCAAAGGCGTTCACCAGAGGCGGGCGCCGGATCGTCGTGGCCGGCCGCCGCCCTGGGGAGGGCCGGGGCGGTGGCCGGCCACGACGGCAGGGCGGGGGCCTCGGACCCGAAGCGGGTGCAGCGGCCCGACGGGCTGCTCGCCGGGGGGTGGCACTGGAGCACCGAGTCGGCGGGGTCCGTGGACAGATAGCGTCCGAAGCAGCTGTTGGCCGTGGTCCTGCCGCGCTCGGCGCAGAAGGCGAGCGCCGCCCTGCCGTCGCTGAACGGACCCGGCGCGTAGATCACCCAGTGGCCCCGGCGCAGCGAGGCGTAGTCGTCGCTGCGGAGGTACTCGGCCTCGGGGACGGTTTCGCGGATCTTGGCGAGCCGCCGGTCGCGGACGCCGGCGCCGGAGCCGACGGGCTCGGACAGGAGCTGGGCGATCCACCGCCCGGGGGCCGGCGGCGGGGCGGTGCTCGGGGTGACCGACCTGGTGACGGTCACCGTCGGCGTCGGCACCGGCGTGGGAGTGGGAGCGGGCGTCCGGGTCGGGGCGGGTGTGGGCTGCGCCGTGGGGGTGGCCGGGGCGCTCGTGCCCGTCCCGCCGCGGGTGCCGTCCGCGGTGTCCCGGCCCGCGTCGTACTGGGTGAGGGCGAGCGCGGTGGCGGCCACGACCGCGACGGCCAGGGCGATCACGGCGACGACGACGGCGGTGGTACTGCGCTGCCGTGCCGGTGCACCGCCCGGCGGCTGCGGAAGCGTCGGCCGTGGGCTGTCCAGTTGGGTGGGAACCACCGGCGCCGGCGTCGGCGCGACCGGGCCCGTCATCGTCGGCAGGGCCCAGTGCGGAGCCGTCCCCGCCTCCGCCTGCGCCAGCATCGCGTCCAGTCGCACCGCGTCGGGGCGCGCCGCGGGGTCCCGTACGAGCAGGGCCTGGAGCACGGGGGCGAGGGGCCCCGACCGCACCGGGGGCGGCACCGGGTCGTCGAGCACGGCGGCCAGCGTGGCCAGGGTCGACTCCCGGCGCAGTGGACTGACGCCCTCGGTGCACACGTACAGCACCAGCCCCAGTGACCACAGGTCGGACGAGGGACCGCTGTCCCGGCCGCGCGCCCTCTCCGGCGCGATGTACTCGGGGGAGCCGATCAGCTCGTTGGTGGCCGTCAGGGAGACGGATCCCTGGAGCGCCGCGATCCCGAAGTCGGTGAGCACCGCGGTTCCGTCGGGTCGCAGCAGGATGTTGGCCGGTTTGACGTCCCGGTGCAGGATGCCGACGGCGTGCGCGGCGGCCAGCGCGGAGAGCACCTGCCGGCCGATGCGAGCCGCCTCCGCCGGCGGCAGCGGCCCCTGGGCGGCGAGCCGGTCCTGGAGCGAGGAGCCGGGCACGAACTCCATCACGATCCACGGATGCGGCTGGGCGTCCACGATGTGATGGACCGTCACCACGTACGGATGGCTGAGGCGGGCAAGGGCCCGGGCCTCGCGCAGCACGCGCTCGCGCACGGCGTCGCTCGCCGCCGCGTCCGATCTGACCGCCTTGAGGGCGACATCGCGGTGGAGCACGGTGTCGCGGGCCCGCCACACCGTGCCCATGCCTCCGCTGCCGAGCCGCTCGACCAACTCGAACCGCTCGTCGACCAGCTCCCCCGGCACATTCATGGCGCCAGGTTAGGAGAAGCCGGGGCGCCGTGTCCGCCGTCTCCCCCTCGGCGCAGTCGCTGCGCCGCCGGCCCGACGACGCCCTGCGGGCCGCGGGCGTAGCGGAGCAGCTGGCCTTCCCCGAACCGGGGCACGGCGCCGACGAGTTCGGCGGCCGCCGTCGCCGGGACGGCACGGCGAACCTGCTCCCGGCGCTCAGCTGTAATAGGCGATCTTGTCGTCGAGCACGTCCATGGCCCGGCGCAGTGCCGTCACCCGCTGCTCCAGGGCGGCCCGGCGTTCGTGGAGGAAGGCGACCCGCTCCTGCGGAGAGTGCTCGGCGCGCAGGATCGCGACGAACTCCCGCAAGTCCGCGATGCCGAGGCCGGCTTCGCGGAAACACGTCACCAGGCCGATCCAGAAGACGTCGTCCTCCGTGTACTCCCTTCGCCCTCCGGCGGAGCGCCGGATCGGGCCGATGAGCCCCTCGCGTTCGTAGTAGCGCAGCGTGTCGATGGAGACGCCGGTGCGGTCGGCGGCCGCCGCGGGGGTCAGGATGGTCATGACGATTCCTCCGGTGAGGGCCGCTACCGCGCTTCGGCGAACCGCGTCAGATGCTCGTCGCCAAGTCGCACAGCGCGTGCGTCAAGTGCCTGTTCGACGTGCTCCACCCGGCTGGCGCCGACGATGGGATCGATCCCCTGTCGCATCAGCCATGCCAGGACGACCTGGTTCCTCGTGGCCGAGAGATCGCCGGCGACGTCGTCCAGGGCGTCGAGCACCCGCGTGGTTCCGGGATGATCATAGGTGGACGGCAGCGGCTTGTCCGCGCGCTCGTAGGAGCCCCACAGCAGCGAGCTGTACGACCACACGGCGAGCCCTTCCGAGCGCGCGAGGTCGAGGTCCTCGGCGGTGAGCATGCGGTGGCCGGCCTCGGCGAGGGGAGTGAGCGGGCGCGGCTGGACGAGCGAGTGGCGCAGTTGCAGGGCCGTCCACGGTTCCACGCCCCGCTCCCGCGCGAGTGACCGGGCGCGCTCGACCCGCCAGGCGGCATGGTTCGCCGCCCCGACCCGCAGGGCCGTCCCCTTCGCCACCAGCTCGCCGAAGGCGGCGACCGTCTCCTCCAGCGGCACGGCACGGTCCTCGGCGTGGGCCCACAGCAGATCGACGTGATCGACTCCCAGCCGTTCCAGACTCGCCTCGACACCGGCGTGGATCGCGCGCGCGGAGAGCCCTTCGGCGCTGTCCGGCCAGGAGTGGGCGACCAGCGGATTCTGCCGGACCTTCGTCGCGATCCGCACCGAGTCGCGCGCACCCGGACGGGCGCGAAGCCACGCCCCGATGACGCGCTCGCTGGCGCCGCCCACGCCACTGGGGTCGTTCCAGAAGGAGTAGCAGTTCGCGGTGTCGAGCCAGACACCGCCGCCGGCGACGAAGGAATCAAGGATCGCGAAGGCCTGGTCGGGTTCGACGCGGGTGCCGAAATCCATGGTGCCCAGGACGATTTGGGGTTCGGTGGTTTCCACGCCGCCATCCTGGGACCTGGAGCGCGCTCCAGGTCAAGCCCCGGCCTCGACCGGCTGGGCCCGGATGCGGGATCGGTCCCGCAGCCCGGATGACCGTGAGACCGTCCCGCGCTCCCCCTCACTCCCCCCGCATCCCCCGCAGCACCAGGCGCTCGGCGTTCTCGTCGTAGGGGCGGCCGTCGAAGCCGCCGAAGATCTCCACCCGGCCGAACCCCGCCTCGCGCGCCATGTGCCGCAGTTCCACCGCGCTGTACACGAACCACTCCAGCGTGGCCCGCGTCACCCGCTCGCCGCGCACCAGGACCCAGTCGCTGCGCAGCCGTGCCCAGTCGTCCAGGACGGTGTCGGTCTGCACCACGAGGTCGTCGCCGCGGTGCACCACCTTGGGCGGGGTGACCCTGCGGGCCAGCAGTTCCTTGCCTGCCAGGTCCAGGATCAGGGTGCCGCCGGGGGCCAGGCAGTCGTGCATGGTGCGCAGCACGCGGGCGTTGTCGGCGGGGTCCTCGAAGTATCCGAACGAGGTGAACATGTTGAGGACGACGTCGAAGCGGCCCGGCGCCTCGTAGTCGCGGGCGTCGGCCCGCACGTACGTGACCCGGGCGCCGAGGCCGGCCGCCCGTTCGCGTGCCCGGTCCAGCATGGCCTCACTCAGGTCCACCCCCGTCACGTCGTACCCGCGGCGGGCGAGCGGCACGGTGAACACGCCGGGTCCGCAGCACAGGTCCAGCACCCGTGAGCCGGGCGGGAAGGACAGCAGGGGCGAGCCGTCCAGGAGTTCTTCGGCCTGGTCGTGGCGCTGCTCGGAGAAGAGGAAGTCGTGGAACTCGGTCCAGAAGTCATCGTCCTGGAATCCGCCCGTCCGTGTCATGCGGTCTCAGTGCTCCTTCGTCGTCGAGGGGAGGTGGTTTCGTCGCGCGACCGCGCAGTACCGGCAGCAGCAGGGGGAGCAGCAGGCACTGCGCGGCGGCCAGCAGCCAGAACCGGCCGGTGTTCCCGGCCCCTTCGGCAAGGCCGTAGAACTGCCCGCCCACGAGCCCGCTCAGGCCGGCGCCGAGTCCCGCGGCCAGCCGCTGCCGGCCGAAGACGACGGCGTCGGAACGCGCACTGCGGCGCAGCGCTTCCAGGTCGTTCTTGAGGAACAGCACGATGTCGCCGAGAGTGATCAGCGCTCCGCCGGCCAGCAGGGCCGGCCGGTTGCCGACCGCGAGCACGGCCAGGCCGGCCGCGAGGCCGGTGAAGCCGACGGCGAGGGCGGTGGCGTAGGGCATGCGCCGGATCAGGCCGGACGCGAGCGGCTGCACGACGATCACCAGGGTGAAGCAGAGCAGCAGGACCAGGCTGTAGAAGGCGCTGGAGGCCCGCTCGACGGCGTACACCGCCAGATAGTGCTGGAAGTGGAAGTACAGGTAGAAGGCAAGGGCGTTGGCGGCGAAGGGCAGCACCGCCACCCCGGCGAACAGGCCCCCGCCCCGACCGTCCGTCCCCGGCCGCCCCGGCGGCGTGGACCGCCCGTCCGCGGCGGCCGGCCGCGACGCCTGCTGCGGGTCCGGCTCGTGCGCGGCCCCGGCGTCGGGGAGCCGGGCGTGGCCCGCGGTGACCACGACGAACAGCGCGGTGACGGCGACGAACAGCCCGCCCGGTGCGGACAGCACGAACGGCCCGGCGATCAGCGGGCCCACCGCCATGCCGGCGTTGAGGGCCGCGTTGCCCGCCGACAGGAAGGCCGGACGGCGTTCGTCGTCGACTCCGTGGATCAGATACGCCTTGTTGGCGGGCAGGTACAACGCGGCGCCGCAGCAGGTGAGGATCAGCGCGCCGACGGCCAGGGGCGGCCAGCGCAGCGCCAGGAGCAGTCCGACGAACCCGGCCGTGCGGACGACCAGCGCCCACAGCATGGTGCGGCGCAGTCCGATCCGGTCCGCGAGGGCGCCGCCCACGATCCCGCCGGAGAACTGCACGAAGGACGCCGCGGCCAGCACGACACCGACCGTGCCCAGCCCCATGCCGAGCCGTTCGTGCAGGAACACCGACATGAACGGCAGGACCATGAAGCTGCCGAGCGGGATCAGGAACGAGCTGAGCAGCAGGAAGCGCAGCGGTCCGTCGACCGTGGCCAGCGCCGCCCGCAGCCTCGCGCCCACCGCGGCGCGTTCACCCACCGGGCGCCTCGGGGGCCGGGAACGGCTCGGTGAGCACGCGAACGGCGTTGGCGGCGGCCACTGCCCGGTGCGTGGCGAGTTCGGCCGTCTCGGCCTCGGCGTAGACGATGCCGGCGTAACCGCGGCTGTCGTCCAAGTGCTCGACGGGGGCGCCGAGTTGTTTGACCGGGTACCAGGCCGGCGCTCCCGGCATGTCCGCCAGCCGGTCGAGCCCGGCCACCCCGGCGTACAGGCCGGGGGCGGCCGGGTAGCCGAGGACGAAGGCGACGGCGGGGCCGCCGGGCAGGTCCGCGTCCATGAGGCCGGGGCGGCGGCCCAGCGCCGTCTCGATCATCGCCTCGTACACGTTGACGCCGAGTGCCCGGCACAGTCCCTCGCCCACCAGGGCGCCCCCGATCCGGGGGTTGATCTCCACCACCTCGGGGCCGCCGGAGGTGAGGACGAACTCCACGTGCGCGAAGCGGTCCGTGTAGCCGACGGCCGCGAGCACCTGCCCGAGCCACTGCTCCAGTGCGGCCCTGCGGGGTGCGGGGAACGCCACGGGGAAGGCGGTGATCTCCTCCCGGAAGTGCGGCTCGGGCGACATCAGCCGGCTGGAGACGCCGAGCAGTCGGGTGTCGCCCGCCCAGGTGAGGGTCTCGGCGCTGTACACCGGGCCGCTGAAGTAGGGCTCGGCGAACAGCCGTCCCTTCAGGTCCCGGCCGGCCGCTTCCGCCAGCGCCGCGTCCAGTTCGGTCTCGTCGCGGACCAGCCAGACGTTCTGGCTGCCGGTGCCCGCGGTGTCCTTCAGGATCGCGGGCAGGCCGGTCTCCTTGAGCAGCAGCTCCCGCATTCCGGCCCCACCGGGCGTGGGCTCGGCGGCCCGGCCGCGCGTGAGCCCGGCCCGGTGCAGCAGATTGCGTACGGCCGCCTTGTCGCGGGTCAGCCGCAGCACGGCCGGGTCGAGGCCGGGCAGCCCGAAGCGGGCGGTGAGGTCGGCGCCGACCAGCGTCCAGGTGTCCGTCGAGCTGATCAGTCCGCGCAGGTCCGGCGTGCGGTGCAGGGCCTGTGCGACCTGCTCGGTGTCGAAGGTGTCCGTCACGACGACGTCGAGGGCGTCCGGGGCCAGCCGCTCCAGCTCGTAGGCGTAGTAGCCGGGGTCGCGGGTCAGCAGGATCAGGCGTTCACCGAGCGCGTCGGCGGCGCGGACCAGGTGACCGAGTCCGAAGGTCAGGGACTCCAGGCAGACGACGCTCATGCCGCTCGTTCCTTCCGGTGCGCCGGGCAGGTGGTGCTCATGCCGCCTGCTCCTTCCAGTGCGCCGGGCAGGCGGCGCGTCGCCAGGCCATCGTCGACCAGGGCATGGTCATCTCCTCGGGTGCGGCGATCTCGACGGGCTTGAGCGCCGCCGGGTCGAGGGCCTCCCCGTGCCGGGCGAAGACGCGCTCGACGTAGCGGTGGCCGGTGTCGGCGCCGATCACCAGGTGCAGCCGGTCGGGGTGGCGGCGGGCCTCGTGCGTCGCGGCCAGGTAGGCGGCGCCGGTGGACAGGCCGGCGAAGACGGCGTGGTGGCGCAGCAGGGCGACCGTGCCGGCCATGGCGTGGGTGAAGTCCAGCCAGTGCACGGCGTCGTAGAGGTGGTGGCGGACGTTGTCGAAGACGATCGACGACCCGATGCCGGCGATGATCGCCTCGGGGTCGTGGTGGTCCTGGCTGCCGAAGGTGACGCTGCCGAAGGGCTGCACGCCCACCAGCCGCACCGAGGGGTCGGTGGCCCTCATGCGCTGCGCGAGGCCCCCGGTGGAGGCTCCCGAGCCCAGGCCGCCCACCACGGTCAGCGGCCGGCCGGGGAACGCGGCGGTGACGCGGTCGGCGACCTCGTGGTAGCCGAGATAGTGCACGTCGTCGTGGTACTGCCGCATCCAGTGGCAGTCGGGGTGCCGGCCGAGGATCTCCTTCACCCGCCGCACCCGCAACTGCTGGTCGAGTTTGAGGCTCTGCGACGGTGCGACCTGTTCGACGGTGGCGCCGAGGATCTCCAGCTGGGCGCGTGTGGTGGTGTCGACGGTGGTGGACGCCACGATGTGACACCGCATGCCGTAGCGGTGGCAGGCGAGCGCCAGGGCGTAGGCGTAGATGCCGCTGGAACTGTCGACCAGGGTCTGCCCCGGGCGGATCGTGCCCCGGTCCAGCAGGTGCCGCACGGCGGCGAGCGCCGAATATATCTTCATCGACTCGAACCGGAGCAGCACCAGGCCGTCGGTGAGCCGGACCAGGTCGGGAACCTTCAGGGCGTCGGCGATGTGGGGGTGGATCACCCGTAGCCTCCTTGGGCGAATGAGCACTGGTGGCCGAGCGAGTGGAAGAACGCGGACAGTTCGGACTTGACCTCGGCGCCGGGCCGGCGCCGGAAGAGGTAGCCGATCAGGGAGCCGGTGTGGGCGACGAAGATCCCGTCGGCGCCGAAGCGCTCGCGGTGCGCCAGCACGTCGTCGAACGTCGACTTGGGCAGGACGCGCTGGGACAGTGCGGCGCTGGTGGTCGCCGCCCGGGCGACGACGGCCGGGTCGGCGGAGGCGAAGCCTTTCAGCAGGTCCGCCAGGCAGTGCTCGTACTCCTCGCCGTGGCGCCGGTAGTGGGCGAGCAGCAGGCCGGTGACGGCCGCGGTGTCCACCGTGCCGGGCTCGACGATGTAGGCGGTGTGGAAGCCGATGCCGGTGCCCAGCCGCCGGACCACGCGGTGCCGGCCGCTGAGGTGAAGCGCCCATTCGTCCAGGAACACGCTGTCGGCCCGCTCGATCGCCGCCAGCACGCCGAGCACCACCTCCGGGTCGTACGGCAGGTCGAAGAGGCGGAACAGGCAGCGCAGCGTCGCCACGATGTCGGCGGTGGAACTGGCCATGCCCACCCCCACCCGCAGATCGGAGTGGGCGGTCCAGCGGCCCGGCGGCAGGGTCAGCCCGAAGTGCTCGAGGAACAGCCGGGCCGCCGTCGCCGACTTCTCCCCGGTCGGCGGCGGCGTCGGCGCGTGCGGGCCCCGCGTGAAATGCACCCACGTGTGGCGGTCCACGGGGAAGGACACCAGCGCGATGTCCGGGTCCGGCCCCGCCCGCAGGGGGCCCTGGTACAGCTCGCCCAGCGTGCCGTGGCAGACCCCGGACACGCTGGGGGCCGCCCGGTGCGGTGGCGGGGAGCCTTCGGCGAGGGTCAGCATGGGGAGCCCCGTTCGTGCCGGTGGACAGGGGTGGCGGGTGCGGGTGCAGTGACTGCGGCTGCGGCTGCGGCTGCGGCTGCGGCTGCGGCAGGGGCAGGGGCGCATGGGGAGGCCACCGTCACCGCCCGATCGATCGCAGGTAACGGCCGAGGTTCTCGGCGCCCGTGACGTTGCGCGGGCCGCTGACGGCGTCGCCGTAGGACATGACCAGGAAGCGGTCGTTCTTCACGGCCGGTACGGCTCTGAGGCTCGGCAGCGACTTGAGGTGGGCGATCTTGTCCTTGGCGGGCTGGTCGGCGTAGTCGATGATGACGATGACCTCGGGCTTGGCCCGGATCACCGGCTCCCAGCCGACCGTCGTCCAGCCCTTGTCGAGGTCGCCGAAGATGTTGGTTCCGCCGGCGGCCTTGATGATGTCGTTCGGCGCGGCGTGACGGCCCGCGGTGTAGGGCTGGTCGGTGCCCGAGTCGTAGACGAACACCCTGGCGGGGTCGCCCTCGGCGGGCCAGGTCTTCTTCAGCGCGGCGATGCGGTCCTTGAGGTCGGCGACGAGTTCGGCGGCCCGCTTCTCGACGCCGAATATCCGCCCCAGGTTGTCCAGGTCGGTGTAGAGGGCCTCCAGCGGTGCCACGTCGACGCCGCGGTCGTCGTAGCTCCAGCAGGTCTCGGTGTGGAGGTAACTGGCGATGCCGACGTCCTCGAGGAGGGCCGGGGTGATGCCGCGTTCCTCGCTGAAGCCGGAGTTCCAGCCGGCCAGCACCCAGTCGGCCCTGGCGTCGACGACGATCTCCCGGGTGATGCGCTCGGTGCCGAGCCGCTCGACCGAGGCGTAGTCCTCACGCCAGGGGGAGCCCTTGATGGCGGGGTCGCCGAGCTTGTTCATGACGTAGCCGCGCATCCGGTCGGCCAGCCCGAGGGCGAACATCTTCTCCGCGCCGCTGACGTCGTAGGCCACCGCCCGCTCGGGGACGGTGTACGTGACCTCCTGCCCGCAGTTGGAGACGGTGACCGTGCCGGACGGGCCGCCCGCAACGGGTTCGACCTCGGCGCCGCAGCCGGTGGTCAGCAGCAGCGCGGCGGTCAGCAGCCCGGCGGCGAGGACGCGGGGGGAACGGGGGCGGGTCCGGGAGGATCCGGGTGCGCTCGCGGGCGAGCGGGGTGTGGTCTGGGGAGAGCGGGATCCGGTCACGAGTGGGGTCCTTCGGCGAGTGCGGGAGCGTCGGCGGATGCGGGAGCGTCGGACGGGGACGGAGCGAAGTCGTAGAGCAGCTGGGGAACGCCGGTGCGCGGATGGGGCACGACCGTGGCGTCGACGCCGAACACCTTGCGGACCAGCTCGGGGGTGAGGATCTCGGCCGGCGCACCGCAGGCGACCAGGCGGCCGGAGCTGAGGACGGCGACCCGGCCGCAGACCTGGGCGGCCAGGTTCAGGTCGTGCAGGGCGGTCAGCACGGTCAGCCCCGACCCGTGCAGGAAGGACAGCAGCTCCACCTGGTGCCGTACGTCGAGGTGGTTGGTGGGCTCGTCCAGGACCAGGACGCGGGGCTCCTGGACCAGCGCGCGTGCGACGAGGACCCGCTGGCGCTCGCCGCCGGAGAGGGTGAGCACGCTGCGGTCCGCGAGGTGGGCGACGTCCAGCCGGTCCATCGCCCGCCGGCACAGCTCGCGCTCCCGAGCCGTCAGGGGGTGGTTGCCGCGGGCGTGCGGCGCCCGGCCCAGGGCCACCACCTCCTCGACGGTGAAGTCGAGTTCGGTGTGACTCTCCTGGGTCAGGGCGGCGATCGACCGGGCGCTGTCGCGCAGTTTCAGGGAGGTCAGATCGGCGCCGTCGAGCAGGACGGCGCCCGAGGTGGGCCGCAGCGCCCGGTAGACGCATCGCAGCGCGGTCGACTTGCCGCTGCCGTTGGGGCCGACGAGCCCGACCACCCGCCCGGCGGGCACGTCGAGGTGCAGCCGGTCGACCAGGGCGCGCCCGGCTGCCACGACCGACAGGCCGCGCAGGGAGAGAACCGTGGAGTCCGTCCCGACCATTCACCGACCTCCGAAGAGATAACCGCGGCGCCGCATCAGCACCACGAAGACGGGGACGCCGATCAGCGCCGTGATGACCCCGAGCGGCAGTTCCTCGGGTGCGAAGGCGGTACGGGCCACCAGATCGACCCACACCATGAACAAGGCCCCGGCCAGCGGGGCGACCGCGAGCACCCGCCGGTGCGTGGAGCCCACCCAGATCCGCACGACGTGCGGCAGGACCAGTCCGACGAAGCCGATCGCGCCGCTGACCGCCACGATCAGCCCGGTGACGGCCGCCGTGAGCACGAACAGCCCGCGCCGCAGCGCGTCCGCGTCCACACCCAGGCTCGCCGCGGTCTCGTCCCCCAGGGACAGCACGTCCAGGGACCGGCTCTGCCGCAGCAGCACCACCACCGCGGCCAGGACCGCGCCCGCCACCAGCGGCAGCGACTCCCAGGACGCGGACCCCAGACTGCCCAGCAGCCAGAACAGCATGGTCCGGGCGGCCTGCCCGTTCGGCGCGAGGAAGACCAGGACGCTCATCAGCGCCTGGAAGCCGTACGCCAGCGCCACCCCGGTCAGCACCAGCCTCAGCGGCGTCAGCCCCAGGGGTCCGCGCGCGGCCATATACACCAGCACCGTCGCGCCGAGGGCGCCCAGGAACGCGGCGGCCGACAGGGCGAAGACCCCCAGGCCCGCGAAGATCCCGAACACCACGACCGCGGTCGCCCCGACCGAGGCGCCGGAGGAGATTCCCAGCACGAACGGGTCCGCGAGGGCGTTGCGCACCAGCGCCTGGATGGCGACGCCCACGACGGAGAGCCCTGCCCCCACGACCGCCGCCAGCAGCACCCGGGGGGTGCGCACGTGCCAGACGATGGAGTACCCGGTCACCTCGTCCGCTCCGATGGCGCCCCCGGTGAGCGCCGCGTACAGAAAACGCACGACGTCGCCCGGCGGGACGACCGTCGGCCCCAGCGCGATGCCGGCCAGGACGGAGACGACCAGCGTCACGGACAACGCCACCAGCGTGACCGGCAGCCGACCGCGACCGGCGGCACGCGTTCGCGGCTCCCGGCCGGGCGGGGACGCGCCCGCCGGCCCGGACGAGGACGCGCCCGCCGGCCCGGACGAGAACACGCCCGCCGCTCCGGGCGAGGAGACGACGACGGCGGGACCTGTCGGCGGCGGTGTCGGTGCGGCCTCGGCCATGAGGTCTCCTGCTTCGGGGTCGGTCGGTCCACGGTGCTTCAGGGCGGTTGGTCCACGGGATGCCCGAGCGCCGCCTGCTGCCCAGTAGTCGGCCACGACGGCCCGATAGTTCCCGCGGGTTCGGGGAAGTTCCGGGCCGACGGCGGAACTCCCGCACGATGAGGGGACGTTGGGAAGGCTGCGCGGTTTCTGTCGCCGCACGAGCCCTGTGACGGAGGGGGTTCCGGTGCGAGGATGAGGCCGCCATGACGGTTGGACGGAGTTCCCGCGCGCTGAGGGCCGCCGTGTTCGCGGTCATCAGCGTGCTGTTCGCTGTCCAGGGGCACGTGATGATGTCCCATGCCGCGGTGCCCCGTTGGGCCTTGATCGCCGGTGCGGTGGTGACGGGCGGGGCGGCCTGGCGCCTGGCCGGCCGCGAACGCGGACCCGTCGTGGTGGGCTCGCTCGCGGTCGCCGGACAGGCGGTCCTCCACGCGTTGTTCTCACTCGCCCAGGCGGGCGCGGCCGTGTTACCGGGGGAATCGGCCGGGGCCACCGCTGCTCATGCCGCGGGCCACGGCAGGGCGGGCACGTCCGCCGCGCACTCCATGACGCCCACGGGCTCCACGTGGTCCATCGTCGCGAGCACCGGCGTGGACGGCGGTACGTCCCCGGACGCACCGGCGCCCGCGGGCCACGCCATGGACGGCATGTCCCCGACCGGCATGGTCGCGGTCCACCTGGTGAGCGCCCTGCTCTGCGCCCTGTGGCTCGCCCACGGCGAACGCGCCGCCTTCCGCATCCTGCGCGTCCTGACCGGCTGGCTCGTCGCACCCCTGGGCCTGCTGCTCCGACTGCCCGCTCCGCCGTACCGCCCCCGCGTCCGCGCCCGCCGGCGGGGTGCGCAACGCGCCCTGCGCAGGCTGCTCCTCGTCCACGCCGTCACCTCTCGGGGCCCGCCCGCCGGGCCCGCTGTCGCCTGACGACAGCCGGTTCCCCGAGGCCCGTCACGAAGCGCCGCCAACGGCCCTTCCCGCCTCGGGCATCGGCCGCGCCCTCCCGTGCGCGCGCCGTACGCCATGTCACTCGACACGTCACTCGACATGTCGCTCGACACTCACCGGAACCGCCGGTTCGCGCCGCGCCCGCGCGGTTCCAGGACCCCGAGAAGGACATCAGGTGCCCACTTCCACCCCGCGCGTTTCGCCGCGCCCGACCGACGAGTCGATCACGTTATGGGCGCTCGCCGCCCGCGGCGGCGACACCGAGGCCGCCGAGAAGCTCGTCCGCGCCCTGCACAGGGACGTCAGCCGTTACATCACCTACCTCGGCGCCGACCCGCAGTCCGCCGACGACCTGACCCAGGAGACCTTCCTGCGCGCCCTCGGCAGCCTCCACCGCTTCCAGGGCCGCTCCTCGGCGCGCAGCTGGCTGCTGTCCATCGCACGCCGTACGGTGATCGACAACTTCCGGCACGCCGCCGCCCGGCCCCGCCTGTCCCCCACCGCGGACTGGCAGTCGGCGGTCGAACGCGCCCAGCCGCGCGGCCTCCCGGGATTCGACGACGGCATCGCCCTCGCCGAGCTGCTGGCCGCACTCCCCGTCGGACGCCGCGAGGCGTTCGTCCTGACCCAGCTGCTGGGACTGTCCTACGCGGAGGCGGCCCTGGTCAGCGGCTGCCCGGTCGGCACCGTACGCTCCCGCGTGGCCCGCGCGCGGACCTCCCTGCTGGAGTCCCTGCACGAGGCCGAGGGACACCGGATGACGGCAGCGGCGGCTGCTTGACCGGTTGCCCGTCCGCGCGCCGCCCGGCGTCCTCACCGGGCGGCAGTCGGCATGGGCAGCCGAGTCCCGATCGGTCCCGGCCCGCGGACACCGACGACCGGCCCGCTCCCGGCCGGCCCGGTCCGCGAATCCCTCGCGGGCCGGGCCGGCGGCACCGGGCTTCCCTACCGCCCCGGCGCCGGCTGTTCCCCCGATCCGCGGGCGATCAGGCGGGTGGGGACGGTGATGCTGCGGGCACGGGAGCGGTCGCCGTCCAGGCGGGCCAGTGCGGTGGTCGCCGCAGCCCGGCCGATCTCCCCGGGGTTCTGGGCGACGACCGTCAGCGCCGGCTCCAGCGCCTCGGCGAGCTCCACGTCGTCGAAGACGACGACGGCGACGTCCTTCCGCCCGCGGCGGGCGAGTTCGGTGACGATGCCCAGGCCGACGATGTTGTTGCCGGCGAACAGCGCGGTCGGCGGATCCGCCAGGTTCAGCAGCCGGGAGGTCACGGCGGACGCCTCGCCGAGGCCGTGGGCGTCGACGACGAGGGACCGGTCGTACGCGATGCCGGCGTCCTGGAGGGCCGTGCGGTACCCGGCCAGACGCTCGCGGCGGGTGTACAGCTTGGCGGGGAGGTCGCCGACGAAGCCGATGCGCCGGTGTCCGTGGGCGATCAGGTGGGCGACGCCGTCCTGAGCGCCGGTGCGGTTGGAGCTGACGACGCTGTCCGTGGTCAGGCCCGCGCCCGGCCGGTCGAGGAAGACGACGGGCAGACCCCCGGCGCGGTGGGTCTTCAGAGCGGAGTGGTCGGCGCCCACGGACGGCACCACCATCAGGACGCTGACGCGGCGGGCCAGGAACTTGTCCGTCAGGGCGCGTTCGCGGTCGGGGTCGTCCGCGGACGAGCCCATCAGCAGGGTCAGGCCGCGGTCGCGGACGGTGTCCTCGATGCTCTGGGCCACGGCTCCGAAGAAGGGGTTGCCCAGGTCGGGGACGACCAGCCCGATGGTGGTGTCGGGCCCGCCGACCCGGATGTTGCGGGCCATCAGGTTCGGCTGGAAGCCGAGCTTGGCCACTGCGGCCAGCACCTGTTCCCTGGTGCGGGCCGAGGCGGGCCCGTCCTCGTTGAGGACACGGGAGACGGTCTTGGCGCTGACGCCCACTTCTCGGGCGACGTCGGCCAGGGTGGGGCGGCGGTTCGCTGCCATGGACGGTCTCCTGTGCCGGGCGGATCCGGCCGCGGCCCCGGCCGGAATCCGTCGAGTGTCGAGTTGTCGGGTGATGCGGTCAGGTGGCGCGGACGCCTGCGGCCTTGGCCGCCTCGGAATCCGCCACGACAGTATCCCCGCCCGCGTCGACGGTGAGCGCCCCGGTCATGATGGCGACGACTTCGGCCATGGAGTAGTCGGAGGGCTTGATCACGGCGGCGCGCCGGCCGAGCCGGTGGACGTGGATCCGGTCGGCGATCTCGAAGACGTGCGGCATGTTGTGGCTGATCAGGACGACCGGCATGCCCTTGTCGCGGACGCGGCGGATGAGTTCGAGGACCTGGCCGGACTCCTTGACGCCGAGGGCGGCGGTGGGTTCGTCCATGACGACGACGCTGCGGGCCCAGGCGACCGAGCGGGCGACGGCCACGGCCTGCCGCTGGCCGCCGGAGAGGGTCTCGACGGCCTGGGTGAGCGAGCGCAGGCCGATCTTGAGGTCGGCCATGTGCTCGGCGGCCTCCCGGCGCATGCGCTTCTTGTCGAGCATGCGCAGGACGCTGCCCAGGACGCCGGGGCGGCGCAGTTCGCGGCCGAGGAACATGTTGGAGGCGATGTCCATGGAGGCGGCGACGGCGAGGTCCTGGTAGACCGTCTCGATGCCGTGGGCGCGGGCGCTCTGCGGTCCGGAGAAGTGGACGGGTTCGCCGTTGAGGCGGATCTCGCCCGCGTCCGGGACGAGTGCTCCGGTGAGCGCCTTGATCAGGCTGGTCTTGCCGGCGCCGTTGTCGCCGATGACGGCGAGCACCTCGCCGGGCAGCAGGTCGAAGTCGGCGCCGTCGATCGCGGTGACCTGGCCGTACCGCTTGACCAGGCCGCGGGCCTGCAGGACGGGGGTGGGGGCGGGGGTGGTCATCGGGCCTTCCTCCGGGAGATCTGGTCGACGGTCACCGCGAGGATGACCAGGATTCCGGTGATCAGGGTCTGGTAGATGGAGGCGACGCCCATCAGCTGCAGGCCGTTGCGGAAGACGCCGACGATGAGGACGCCGATGAAGGTGCCCAGGACCGATCCGCGTCCGCCGAAGAGGCTGGTGCCGCCGAGGACCACGGCGGTGATGCTGTCGAGGTTGTCGGTCTGGCCCGCCTGCGGGTCGCCCACTCCGGTGCGGGAGATGAGCAGGAGGGCCGCGACGCCGTAGAGGAGGCCGGCGACGGTGTAGACGCCGATGGTCAGGCGGGAGGTGCGGATGCCGTTCAGGCGTGCCGCTTCCGGGCTGTTGCCCAGGGCGTAGACGTGCCGGCCCCAGCCGGTGCTGCTCAGGGCGTAGGCGAACAGGAGGAAGAGGGCGATGGTGACCAGGGAGCCGTAGGTGATGTCGGTGTTGCCGAGCGGGAAGGTCTGCCCCAGGGCCGTCAGCGGGCCGGGCAGGTCGGTGACGGTCTGTTCCTCGGAGTAGATGTGGGTCAGGGCGAACGCCACGTTGAGCATGCCGAGGGTGACGATGAACGGCGGCAGCGGGATCTTCTGCACCAGGAGCCCGTTGAGCAGGCCGAAGCCGCCGCAGACGACCAGGCCCAGGGCGATGGCCGCGAGCGGCGGCAGGGAGCCCTCGGCGGCCATTCTGGCGATCACGATGCTGCCGAAGGCCATCACGGCGCCGCACGACAGGTCGATGCCCGCCGTGAGGATGATCAGGGTCTGTCCGATGGCGAGCGTGCCGACGACCATGACCTGCTGCACGATCAGGGAGAAGTTCCCGCCCGTGAGGAACCGGTCGGTGGAGAGGGAGAAGAACGCGCAGGCCAGAAGGAGAGCGGCCAGCGGTCCGGTGGTCGGTGCCGTGAGCAGTCTGCGGGCCGCGGACGGAGCTTTCAGCCCGGCGTAGGGCGAGGGCGTGGACGTGGCGGTCATGCGAAGTCCTTGTCGGAAGACAGAAGTCCTTGTCGGCCTTGTCCGCCCTCGGCCGGACCGGGCAAAGGAGCGCCGGGCCCGGGTCGAGGGCGGAAGGAGGCGGCCGTCCCCGGTCGGGGAGGAGGAGCCGGCCGCCCCACCAAGGAGGTCGAACGGTGGTCGGGATCGGCGGGCGGCGGCTCAGCCCCAGCAGTTCTCCAGGCCGAAGGCGGTGTCCTTGGAGGTGACGCCCGTCTGCGCCTTGTCGGTGATCAGGGTGACGCCGGTGTCGGTGTAGCCGGACGCCTTCTTGCCGTCCTTCGCGTACGCCACCACGGCCTTGACGCCCTCGGCGGCCATCTTGAGCGGGTACTGCTGGGACGTGGCGGCGATCTTGCCTTCCTGGACCGCCCGGGTGCCGGTGCAGCCGCCGTCGACGGAGACGATCAGCACGTCCTTCTCCCTGCCCTTCGCCTTCAGCGCGGTGTACGCGCCCAGCGCCGCCGGCTCGTTGATGGTGTAGACGACGTTGATGCCCGGCTCCTTCTGCAGGCAGTTCTCCATCGCCGTCTGGCCCTTGGCCTGGTCGCCGCCGGTGTCCTGGGAGCAGACGACGGCAGGGCTGCCGCCGTCGACGCCGAAGCCCTTGAGGAAGCCGTCGTGCCGCTGGACGCCGACGGAGACGCCGGGGGCGAGGTCGAGGGTGGCGATCCTGGCCTCCTTGCCCTTCATGGCGGCCTTGGCGTACTGGCCGATCAGCTCGCCGGCCTTGAAGTTGTCGGTGGCGAAGAGGGCGTCGGAGGCGCTCTGCGGGTCGGTCGGGGTGTCCAGGGCGATCACCATCACGCCCTTCGCCCTGGCCTTCTCGATCGCGGGCACGATCGCCTTGGAGTCGCTGGGCGTGATCAGGATGCCCTTCACCCCGGCGGCCACCATGTTCTCGATGGCGGTGACCTGACCGGCGTTGTCGCCGTCGAACTTGCCGGCGGCGGTCGACAGCTGGACGCCCTCTTCCTCGGCGGCCTTCTCCGCCCCCTCCTTCATCTTCACGAAGAACGGGTTGGTGTCGGTCTTGGTGATCAGGCCGACCTTGACGGCTTCCGAGCCGGATCCGGAGCCGTCCGTGCCGGCGCCGGAGCCGCAGGCCGTCAGGGTGAGGGCTGCCAGGCCGGTGCACGCGGCGGCCCGCAGGAGGGCCGAGGGCAGGCGAGAGGTGCGAGACATGAACGACTCCAGCGGGATCGTGGGGTGGTGCGGCGGCATCGGATATTGCCGTCCCGGAGTGTCATCGATGACTTATGTCATCGTTGACACTCGCTTGCCGAGGATGATGGACTCCCCGTCCCGGCAACGTCAATGCCTTGCCTCCGACACAAGTTCGTAACGGCCCGGCGAGCGCCCGGTCCGTGCACGGTGCGCGCCCGCAGCCGCCCGTGCCTTCGCAGAGAAGAGCAGCCCATGAGCCCGAGCCAGATCACCGTCCTGGGGGAATGCATCGCGGACGCGTTCACCGAACCCGCCGGCGCCTCGAACGAGCTCGCCCTGCGCGTGCTGCCGGGCGGCGGACCTGCGAACACGGCGGTCGCGCTGGCCCGCCTCGGCACCCCGGCCCGTTTCCTGGCGCGACTGTCGGGCGACGTGTTCGGCCGCCTGTTCCGGACGCGTCTGGAGGCGTCCGGGGTGGATCTGTCGAGCGCCGTCGAGGCGGCGGAGCCCAGCACCCTGGCCGTCGCGGAACTGGACGGACAGGGACAGGCCGCCTTCTCCTTCCACGCCCAGAACACGGCCGACTGGCAGTGGACGGCCGGGGAACTGGCCCGGGTGGACCTGACCGGAGCGGTCTGCCTGCACACCGGATCGCTGGCCCTCGTCCGGGAGCCCGGGTCGGCGGCGGTGGAGGACTTCCTGGCCGCCGCGGCCCCTCGGGCGACCGTCAGCATCGACCCCAACGTCCGGCCGCTGCTGGTGGACCCGGAGGTCTACCGTGCGCGGATGGCCCACTGGTGCTCCCTCGCCGATGTGCTCCGGATGAGCGAGGACGACCTGCAACTGCTGCTGCCGGGCACGCCCCCCGAGCAGGCGTGCGACATCTGGCACCGGGCAGGGGCGCGGCTGGTGGTGATCACGCGCGGCTCCGGCGGCGTCCTGGCCTCGCTGGACGGCGAACGGGTCGAGGTGCCGGCCGTGCGTGCGCGGGTCGTCGACACGGTGGGGGCCGGGGACTCCTTCACCGCCGGACTGCTGCACCACCTCGGGGACCGCGGCCTCCTCGGCGGCCGGCTGACGCGGCTGCGGCTCGACGACGTCGCCGAAGCCTGCCGGTTCGCGGTCCGGGTCGCGGCGCTGACCTGCTCGGTCTCCGGCCCCAACCCGCCGTGGCGGACCGAGGTGGAGCGGCTCGCGACGGGCGGGAACGGCTGAGCAGGTGGACGGTTCGCGCGGTGATTCGATGCCGGGCCGTTGACGTGACGGCCGAAGAGCCCCCATCATCGGGCCCTCGATGTCATCGATGACACAAGTCGTCGACCACATTCCCTCACCGTCTCGACGGGCGCCGTGGACGACGGCGCCCGTCAAGGCATCACCCCTCCGTCCGTGCCGGGCAGCAGGCCCCGCAGTGTGGACGGCCGCAGCAACCCACGGAGATCCCATGAGCTCAGGACGTGTATCCCGTCATGCCCGCATGCGGCTGATCGCGGCGGTGGCGACCGTCTGCGCTCTGTCCTCGGCCTCGCTCGCCCCTCAGGCCGCCGGCGCCGAGACCCCGCCGTACTCCGAGACCCACCGGCCCCGGTTCCACTTCACCCCGGAGAAGAACTGGATGAACGATCCCAACGGTCTCGTGTACTACCAGGGCGAGTACCACCTCTTCTACCAGTACAACCCGAACGGCGACTCCTGGGGCGACATCTCCTGGGGCCACGCGGTGAGCAAGGACCTCGTGCACTGGGAGGAACTTCCGGTCGCCATCTCGCACGACGACGAGGAGATGGCGTTCTCCGGCAGTGCGGTCGTCGACTGGAAGAACACCACCGGCTTCGGCACGGAGAAGAACCCGCCCATGGTGGCGGTCTACACCAGCGCCTCCAAGAAGGACGGCACACAGGCCCAGTCGCTCGCCTACAGCACCGACCGCGGGCGCACCTGGACGAAGTACCAGGACAACCCGGTGATCGACATCGGCTCCAAGGAGTTCCGCGATCCCAAGGTCCAGTGGCACGAGCCGACCGGGAGCTGGCTGATGACGGTGTCGCTGTCCACCGAGCGCAAGGTGCGGTTCTACTCGTCCAAGAACCTCAAGGACTGGGAGCTGCTCAGCGAGTTCGGCCCGGCCGGCGCCACCGGCGGCGTGTGGGAGTGCCCCGACCTCTTCCCGCTCGCGGTCGACGGGGACGAGAACAACATCAAGTGGGTCCTGGTCGTCAACATCAACCCCGGCGGCATCGCCGGAGGCTCGGCCGCCCAGTACTTCATCGGCGACTTCGACGGCACCACCTTCACCGCCGAGGACAAGGGGACCTACACGCCGCCCGCCGGCACGGTCCTTGAGGACTTCGAGAGCGGCGACTTCGGCGGGTGGACGACCACCGGCACGGCCTTCGGCGGCGGACCGTCGGCCGGGTCCCTGTCCGGTCAGCTCCCCGTCGAGGGCTTCGAGGGCAAGGGCCTCGCCAACAGCTTCCACGGCGGGGACGGCGCCACCGGCACCCTCACCTCGCCCGAGTTCACCGTCGACAGCCCCTACCTGAACTTCAAGGTGGGCGGCGGACGCCACCCGCACGAGCCCGGCACCGTCATGGAGCAGGGGCCGCCGCCCGCCGGCACGGTCCTCGCCGACTTCGAGGGCGGCGCCTACGGCGACTGGACGAAGACCGGGGACGCCTTCGGCGACGCGCCGGCCCCCGGAACCCTCCCCGACCAGCAGGAGGTCTCCGGTTTCCTCGGCAGCGGCCTGGTCAACAGCTTCCTGAACGGCGACGCGACGACCGGCACCCTCACCTCGCCGGCGTTCACCATCGACAGGAAGCACATCAACTTCCTCATCGGCGGCGGCAACCACCCCTCCGGCTCCTCCGATCCCACCGCCCTCGAACTCCTCGTCGACGGCAAGGTCGTCCGCAGCGCCACCGGCAGGGACGGCGAGGCGCTCAACTGGGCGTCGTGGGACGTCGGCGACCTCGCCGGCAAGGAGGCGCGGATCAGGATCGTCGACCAGCACACCGGCGGCTGGGGTCACATCAACGTCGACCACATCATGCTGTCCGACACCGCCGCCCGGCGGGTCTCCCAGGAGACCTCCGTCAACCTGATCGTCGACGGCAAGGTCGTCCGCAGCGCCACCGGCGCCAACAGCGAGACCCTCGACTGGGCCTCCTTCGACACGCGCGCCTACGCCGGGAAGAAGGCGCGTCTCCAGGTCGTCGACATGAACACCGCCGGCTGGGGCCACATCCTCGTCGACCGGTTCACCGCCGCCGACGCACCCGCCCGCTCCGTCGTGGAGCGCGCCGACTGGGCGGACTACGGCAAGGACTACTACGCGGCCGTGTCCTGGGAGAACACCCCCGGCGGCAAGCGGCACATGATCGGCTGGATGAGCAACTGGGAGTACAGCGGCGCCGTCCCCACCTCCCCCTGGCGCGGCGCGCAGAGCGTCCCCCGCGAGATGGCCCTGCGCACCGTCGACGGCCGGATCCGGCTGACCAGCGAGCCGGTGGGCGCCCTGAGATCCCTCAGACGGCAGAGCGGACCGGCGACGGCTGCCGGCGTCACCGTCACGGACGGCGTCAAGCCCTTGATCGGCCCGGCCGCCGAGGGCGAGACCCTCGACATCGAGGCCAGGTTCTCCCTGAAGGACGCCGAACGCTTCGGCCTGAAGGTCCGCACCGGCGCCGACGGCGAGGAGACGGTCATCGGCTACGACGCCACGACCGAGGAGTTGTACGTCGACCGGACCCGCTCGGGCACGGCGGACTTCAGCACCACCTTCCCGGGCGTCCAGCGGGCGCCGCTGAAGGCGAAGGACGGCAAGGTGAGACTGCGGATCCTCGTCGACCGGTCGTCCGTCGAGGTCTTCGGCGGCAGCGGTGAAGCGGTGATCACCGACCTGATCTTCCCGGACCCCGACAGCCGGGGGGTGAAGGTCTTCGCCGAGCACGGCTCGGTGAAGCTGGACCATGCCCGCGTCTGGCACCTCGGCTCCTACCGCGACTGACAGGGGACTTCGTCGCGGTCGCGGCGATCGCGGAGCACATCGTTCGGGGCCGGCCCGCCTCCGCGGGCCGGCCTCGGCCCACCGTTGCGGCGCAGCCGACACGTGACGCCGTCGCCTGCGTCGCCGCCGAAGTCGGCGTGCCCCCGGCCGTGGTCTGCGCGGCGCTCGTGCACGACAGGCGGGCCGCCCACTCTCGGTGTCCGGCCGACGGCGCCCCCTGGGTTCACCGGCCAGGTCCTGGCGGTCGGCACGGCGTGCCGACCATGCCATGGGCGACCGGAAGACTCCCACGACGGTGCCGGGAGTGTCATGGCTGCGGGCCCCGCCACGAGGACGGAGCCCGCAACCGGTCGTTCGCCGGCCCTACGTCAGCCGCTGACCGTGATGCTCGAGCTTCCGCTGCTCTGGTAGCCCTCGGTGGCCATGATCATGTAGTACCTGAACTGTCCCAGGTTCATGCCCGCGCGCGCCCAGGCGTCGAAGTGGTTGCCGGTGGTGATGGTGCCGGAGCCACTGGTCACCTTCGTCTGCCGGACGCTCCAGTACTGGTCGAAGGTGCGGGTGCCCTCGACGGAGGGGGCGTTGTACCGCGTCGTCCGGTAGATGTCGTACGTGCCGCCGTCGCTGTAGACCGTGCCCCTGTGCTGGCCGGTGGGCCGGTAGCTGCCCCAGTTGTCGACGATGTAGTACTCCACCAGCGGGTTCGACGTCCAGCCGTAGAGGCAGCCGTAGCCGTTGCCCGACGGGTTGAACCAGCCGGTGTAGCGGACCGTCCTGCGCCCGCCGGTGTTCCAGCCCTTGCCGGCGACGAAGTTGCCGCAGTTGGTCCACCGGGTGCTGTAACTGCCGCCGCCGTTGAGCGTCATGGAGACGGAGCCGCCGCCGTCGGTCCAGAACGAGTAGTACATGCCGTCGTACCCGGTCTGGTTGGTGGTGATGGTGGTGGCGGCGTGGGCGGTGCCGGGCAGCAGCAGTCCCGACGCGGTGGCGATCGCGACGGTGCCGGCGCCGCCGAGGAAGCCACGTCGGCTCAAGCCGCTGAAGGGAGCGGGGTTCTGCTGGATCTGGTGCTGCTGCGTGCCGTCCTGGTGCATGCGTCCTCCCGATGAAGGCTGGTGGGGGCGGGCGACTCCTGCTGCCCGCCGGCCTTGCATGGAACACGGCGGGGGTCGCCCGTCGTCGTGCCGCAACGACCGACCGCCATCCCCGGTACAGGGGAGAGGGGACGACGGTCTCCTGTCGTTCGGTGGCGACAGTTTTCGTAGAGCGCCATGAGCCTGTCAACAGTTTCGACAGGCTTTCGGAAACAACTACGCAATCAGGAGAGGACTCGGCGAATGCATCGCCGCTGGTCAGACCTTTCTTCGCGCGGACCGCCACGGGGGATTGAATGAGATGAGGAGTGGCGGCAACGCAAGCATGAGCGCCCTGTTCGAAAGTTTCGAACCGGGGTGGCGGGACTACGGCGCCCTCACTGGAGCGACCGTGCGCGAACGGCCGGGCATGAGACACCAACGCCTCGGCGGCGTCCGGCGGTGCGAGCGCACCATCCGGAGCACAACGGCCTCGCGTCGACGCCGCTCGGAGGCACGGGCGTACCCACCGGCGCCAGAGTGTCCAGCCCTCGCCGTACCGCGGAGGGGACCTCCTCATGGAGCAGATACGAGCGGGACAGGGCCGTTTTCCTGTTCGCCCTGCTTTCCTTCACCGGACCCGGACAACAGTCGAAACTCTGGCCCGCTTACGCCGTAATGACCGATCAATACAACCGGCTTCAGGGAACAACCCATCGACAGAGGGGGAAGATCCAGGCAGAGAATCACTATCCCCACCCGCCGCGACCGTAATAATCAAGTCAAGGGAGGACGTTACGAAATCTCGTCACGAAGCCGCCGACAGCCGCACCCGACACCCCGCTGACCTCGACCTTCGACGCGACCGCACGGCCGCCACGACTACAGCAGCCGACACCCGAACCAGCACTCCCGAGGTCTCTTTTCGGTCATTCCTCGGCGCGTACGTCACCTCTCAGCGAAGCCGACTCGCACTGCGATCGTAGTGGTCCACGGAGCCAATCCGGCGCGCTCGACTAACCCCTGATTGACAGTGACGAGTTGCTGATTGGTCTCACCAGCGGAAGCCGGCTGTCCTTCGACACCCGCTCGACCGAACGGGGAAAGCGTAGTGCGACCCCAGGGAAATCCGCTCGTGCGGCATATCTCCATCGCCTCCGCGCGACGTCCGCCTCTCCAGCCAGCCCTGTTGATTTCGGTGATTTCCAGCTCGCTCGCGCCGAGGGACTGAGGTCGCAGGCGCTGCGTCGACCAGGTGCGGACGGGGCGTGGGTCGAACAAGGGGCAGTAGACCTCGATGCTGCGTCTGGCGCGATCGATGTCCCAGCGCGACCACTGCCTTCGGTAGGTAAGACCCCGATCGCTTGCTCGCCTGGGGTGCCCCATTTTTTTCCTACGTGCCCGCCCCTAGACAAGTCCCATCGTTGCAGGTCAGGCGCACTCTATGCCTTTCCGGTCGCTCATCGGGCCCTCACGCAGGATCGGGCTAGTTGTCGTCCCAAACCACATGCGACGGCCGTCATCGAGATGCCACAGTATGGCTATGCTCGTAAGCCCCCTGCCCGGCGTCGACCGGAAGCACCTGCACCAGACACTCGACGCTGTGCGGGTAAACGTCTCGAACCTCTTCACCAACGGCCCTCGTGAGTATTACGAGCGGCTCTTGGCATACCTCGACTGGGCGGCCGACGCCGTTGGTCAGCTGACACGCTCATCAGCAGCGCCGACCTTGACCGGCTCGTCCTCACGAAACGGCACGACCAGTTGCTAGCTGGGTTGGACAACTTCACCATCGGGACGACCCAACGGCTCGTCAACCAATTGGTGTACACCGAACTGCGGCAGCGGATGGAAGCGTTCGGGGCCGCCGTCGAAACGCTGGCGCAGGAATTGCAGCGCTGGCAACTGCGCGGGGTGCCGGTGGTGGCCGACAGCAGTTTCTACATCAAGCACCCCGAGAAGTTGGAACAGGTCGACTTCGGCATGCTGCTGGATGTGACACAGCACCCCGTTCATCTTGTGGTGCCGATGGTCGTGGTGGACGAGCTCGACCAGCTCAAGGAGAGCAAGGACAAGCACGTACGTTGGCGGGCGGGGTACACACTGGCTGTACTCGACCGGTTGTTCCAGCAGAACACCGAGCACGCAGTACTGCGCGAGGCGAACGCCCTGGTACAGCGACATACCGGCCTACGACGCGGCGAAGTAACCGTTCAGCTCATGTTCGACCCACCCAGGCACACGCGGCTGCCGATTAACGATGACGAGATCGTCGACAGGGCACTTGCGCTAGAGCCGCTGTCGGGTCGAGAGGTGACCGTACTCACCTACGACACCGGCCAGGCAACGCGTGCGCGCGTTGCGGGCCTGCGTGACGTCAAGCTGAGCATCCCGGTGGGCGACGAGCCAGAGGAGCAGACGCCCACCACGAAAAAGCCCCAGGCGAAAGACCGAGCACTTCAGGTGCCAGTCAGCCGTAAGAATGAGCGGGCAGATTCAAGCGCGAACGGTACGGGGCGCAGAGCGCGCTAACCTCGCCCGATAGTCCTCTTCGCCTGGAATGCGCCTCTGGAGCGTACGGGAAAAAGAACCTAGATAATCCTCATTCGCACTGGTCAGAGGCACTTGCACAGTCGTGCCAATCCAGCCGCGCATTGGTGCTGCCCGAACGGACAGCACCGCTGTGTCTTGTAGGCGGGTCCCAGTGAGACCGAGCCTGGGGCGGCCTGCCTGGTCACCTACCAGCCGAATTCCATCTGGATGGGGATGCCGTCCACGATCTCGGTCTGCGTGTGTGGAGTGACCTCGACCGGCACACCAAGCTGGGTTGCGATGGGGGTGTACAGGTCGGTGGAGAGCTCTGGGGTGCGCAGGGAAATCAGGAGAGCGTAGCTGACAGGGAGACCGATCCGGTCATTGCGCTTGTTCGCCTTCCACCAACCGCCGACCGGGTAAACCGCGAGCGTGCCGCAGTCGGCGAGTTCGGCCGCTGATCCGCGCCAGATGTCTGCGTGAAGGGAGCCCAGATTGCGGAATCGTGGGCCGACGAGCCAGCGGCTGTGGGACTCGAACGCCTTCGAGTTGCCGATCCCATCACTTTCGTGCTCTGCCTGTTCAGCCAACCGTCTCTGGAAGGCGTCACCTGATTCGGTGGAGCCCTTGATGGCGAAGCGCAGACCGTGCGATGCGTAGCTGTAACGACCGAGCATGCCACGTCGGCCGGGGTTGGGTTCGATCATGTAGGCGAGCGTCACGCGCAGGTCCACAGTGGTCTCGGCCAGCTCCCGAAGTTGCTCCAGCGGCCACGGCAGTTCGTGCAGCTTGAGTTCCGCCATCCGGACCTGCCCGCCCTTTACCCTCTTGAACGGCACCAGGGTGTTTTGAATGATCATCGTGACGGCGTTGGAGGCGCTGCTGCGGATGCGCTCAGCGGTCGGCACGCCCCAGCCGTAGCGGCGGATCACCTGCCGCATGACCTCACCCTTGGCCAGTTTGGGAGTCCCGGTCTTCTTGAAGAGGCCCTGTTCCACCATGGCCGGCGTCCACTGGGCTTCGTGGACGAGCAGGGCGCGAACCGCCTCCGGCCGTAGTCCGGGATAGGTGCTCATCGCCGTCGCAGCCAGTGCTGCCGCCTGTGCGGTGGCAGCACTGGTGGCGTTCGTCCACGTCAGCTGACGGGCGGGGTCGTGGTGGGTCGTTGCGATGCTCACCAGCTCGTGCTCGTCCAGGAAACTGTCGTCTGGCGCGACGAGCATATTGCCGCCTTCCAGGACGATGTCGGGCTTAGTAATGGCTGCGTTTGTCAGCGCCACCGAGGTTCGGCTGAACGGCGATAGGCCGCCTTGGACGACAAGCGGCCGATACCCACGGAACAAGGGGGTGTCCGGGACTCTATCCAGGTGCGTGCAGGCCCCCACGGTGAGCACGTTGTGCGCCTGGGCAGGTTCCTCGATACGCGACAGGTCAGAGAGCAGCAGGGGATCCAGCGTGCCTTCCTCGGTGCGCATCTGATGGGGAACGGCACCGCGGACGTTGCCTGCGCTGACGATGATCAGCCGTGACGCCTCTGCATCCGGTGCGCCGATCAATTCGATGCGGTCGTCTCGCACGGTCACATCCGTACCCGCCGCCAGAGCATCCAGGGTGGCCGACCACAGGGTCGCTGTGCCATCGACACCGTTCTCGCCTGCGCCAGACTGCCGGGTGACGGCCATCGAGAAGACCCGGGCGGACGGCATGGGTCCACCATTGCCTATTTCGGCGGTCGCTACAGCGTTCGCAGTAGTCTCGGCGCAGGTCCGCGGCGACGTTGCCGGCGCGTAGCTGTCGTCGAGGATCTTCACGGACTCCAGACCGTGGCTGAGAACCACTGGACCCTGCGACTCAAGAGCGGCAGCGAAGTCCCCGAACAGGGCGAGCCCGGCCATCTGCGTGCCGTGTCCGCTGCGGTCGGCCGGCGTGCTGCCCGGCAGGACGCTGTACGCGCGCTCGTGCAGTGCGGGCTTGAGGAGTGAGTGCTCTTGGGCTATGCCCGTGTCCAGGATGCACACCGCGGGAGCCTGCGGGTCGGCCGGCTCGATGCGCTCCGCCAGATCTTCGACGAGGTCCACGCGGAAGGCGCGGTCGACGGCGTACAGGCCCTCAGCAAAGGCCGGCCTGCGGATTTCGGCCGGGCAGGCGTTCGTGGCCAGCAGGACCGTCAGCTCCTCGCCGGTCGTCGCAACGTGCGCGACAAGGCGCTCGCCCACATGAATCGCCCGGTCGCTCATGCGCCACTGTCGCTCGCCAGCCAGGGCACGCAGGGTGTCAACCGGATCTGTCGGCGAAATCCCCGGATCAAACCACAGCTCCCACCAACACTCCTCGTCCATAGGTGGCAGGTCCTGCCGCTCCTGCCAGAGGTGTTCCAGAAGCGCTCGGTGAATTCGCTCCATGTTGGCCACCAACGGGGCCTGCTTGGGGTTGCCCCCGTCGGTGTCCTCGGTGAAGGCGTGAATCCGCTGCGTGAACGAGGCGACTTTGTCGAATGGGATCCAAACCAGCGCATCCTGCGGACCGTCGTCGGTCTGCGGATGGCTGCTCATGAGGGTCAGGCCCGAGCCGTCGAGACGCTCCAGCGACAGGGGGTGGTCACGCGCTGCCTCGATCCGCACGGCGAAGCCGTCAGGTTGAAACGCGTCGGGGGTCTCGTTGATGAGCTGGGCCGACTCCCGTTTGGCCGTCTCAAGGCCGTCCACCAAGGCAGCAGCGTGCGCGTGACGGTCTTCACGCTGGATCAGGTCCGGTCCACCTCCGCTCGAGGGTTCCGAGCGCGGGGTCAGCGTGGCAGCCCGCCAGGGCACCACCAAGTGTGGGGTCGCTCTTGCTGGCTTAGGCATGGTGGGAGGCGTGTCGCTCGCGCAGCGCTTCCAGCAGCAGCTGCTCGTCCACCACGTCTCGGTCAGCCAGGATGGCACGCTTGGCTGCTGCTTCCGCTGCTTTGACAAGCTCGGCATGGCTCAGACCGAATGCACTGTCTGTCACGGCGTCCCACCGTACTGTGCCTGTATCGATTCCGGCTAGCCGTCGGCGCATGACCTGCACGGCCTGCTCGGGCGTGGGTGGGCCGTACGTAGCGATCATGTCGAAGCGGCGGAAGAGCGCCCGGTCCAGAAGCTGGTTATGGTTGGTGCCGGCGACGACCAGGCTCTCAGAGGGAGCCTCGTCCAGGAACAGCAGGAACGAGTTCAGGATCCTGCGGGCCTCGCCGACGTCGTTGCCTGCCGCTCGCTCAGCGCCAAGTGCATCGAATTCGTCGAACAAATAGACGGCGCGGGTCTGAGCAACAGCATCGAAAACAAGACGCAGCTTGGCAGCGGTCTCCCCCATAAATCGGCTGATCAGACCGTCCAGGCGAATGGTGAACAACGGAAGCTTCAGCTCGCCGGCCAATGCCGCGGCGGTCATGCTCTTCCCGGTTCCTGGAGGGCCAGACAGCAGGATTCGGTGGACTGGAGTGAAGCCGAAACGCTCCAGTCGGGCGCGCTGACGCTGCTCGTGCAGCACGCGATCCAGAGACGCTCGTAGCCCCGCGTCCAAGGTCATGTCGTCGAGTTGGGTGTCCGGGTAGCCCGCTGTCAGAAGACTGGTGAGCTCGCCACGTGGCTGCACTACGGGGGTTGCCGCACTCCGGCTGCCAGCTCTGCTCTGCCTCTGCTGCGCAGTCTCCACCAGCTCGCGCAGTTCTATAGCGAACCTTCCTTGCCCCTGGCGAGCAGACTTCGCCGCTACCTGCAGGGCGACGCTATAGAAGAGGTCGTCGTTGGCTTCGGCGTGCGCTCGCACGAGAGCTTTCAGGTGCTCGGCGTTCGCCGCCATACGCCTGTCACCCTTCCGATGCCAGCTATCTGTGAGAGAGGTCTACCCAGGAGCCGATGGGCACCTGCGCCGCCTGCATCGTACGGCTCGCGACGGCAGGGTGTGGTCTGGACGTTCCCGCGCACCGCCCATAACAGCGCGCGCTCGAGCAGACCCATGCGGCCAGACCGGTCCCAACGGTATGGCCACCAGAGTGCCTGAGCAGCGACGCAAGTGACCCTGACACCCCATCAGAACGAGCGTCAAAGGAGCGTCACGAGCGTCATTTCAGCATCAAGATATCGCCCGTAACGCCCACACCGCACATAATCCGCACACACAAAACCGCAGGTCAGGAGCCCTTCCCCGCCGGTTCGAGGATCGCCACGCACTCCACGTGATGGGTCATCGGAAACAGATCGAACACCCGCAGCATCCGCACCCGATACCCCCCGTCCCGGAAGTACCCCAGATCCCGGGCCAGTGCCGCCGGATCGCACGCCACGTACGCGATCCGGCGGGCTCCCAGGGAGGCCAGATGTTCGACCGTCCTGCGGCCGGCGCCCGCTCGCGGTGGGTCGAGGACGATGAGGTCGACCTCCGTGATCCCCGTGCGCGGCAGCACGCTCTCGACCTTGCCCTGCTCGATGCGGACGCGGTCGAAGTCGGCCAGGTTGTGCCGGGCGTCCTCCACCGCGCGCTTGCCGGACTCGATGCCGAGGACCGCGCCCGCCTCGCCGACCCGGTCCGCCAGGGCGCCCGCGAAGAGGCCGACGCCGCAGTACAGGTCGAGCGCCATGTCGCCCTTGCGCGGCAGCAGGCCCTGCATGACCGCCGTGACCAGGGTGTCGGCGGCCTTCGGGTGGACCTGCCAGAAGCCGCCGCTGCCGACGCGGTAGGTACGGCCGTCCGCGCGCTCCCGGACGAAGGGCCGACCGTGGACGCGGTGGACGCCGCCGTCCTTCTCGCCGACCCGCATCACGGAGACCGGGCGGTCCAGCTCGACGATCGGCAGGCGGGCGCCCGGCCTCGGGGTGAGGATGACCTGCCGGTCCTGCGAGCCCGTCGCCGCGATCGCCTCGACCGACTCCATGCCGGTCCAGTCCCGCTTCTCGACGCCCAGCTCGCTGACCCCCTCGGCGGCGATCATGCAGTGGTCGATGTGCTCCACCTCGTGCGAGCGGTGCCGGCGCAGTCCCGCCCGCCCCTCCGCGTCGACGGCGTACTGCACTCGCGTCCGCCACTGCGGTACCTGACCCGCAGGCAGCTTGTCGCCCTCGGCCGGCATCACCGTGCCGTCCCAGCCGGCCTCCTCCGGCGTGAGACCCGCCAGCCGCCTGAGCTGCTCGGCGACGACCTCGCCCTTGAGCCGGCGCTGGGCCCCCGGCTTGGCGTGCTGCCAGTCGCAGCCGCCGCAGCGGCCGGGGCCGGCGTAGGGGCAGGGGGCCTCGATGCGGTCCTTGGACGCGTCCAGTACCCGTACCGCGTCCGCGCGCAGGAACCGGGCGCCCTCCTCTCCCTCGGTCACCCGGGCCACGACCCGCTCGCCGGGCAGCGTGTGCCGGACGAACAGCACCTGGCCGGCGTCGGTGCGGGCGATGCAGTGGCCGCCGTGCGCGACGGGGCCCACCTCCACCTCGTACTCCTCGCCGACCAGCGAGCGACCGGCCGGCGCCTGCCCGGCCCGTACGTGCCCCGACTGCGGATTCTTCGGTTCTGCCTGCATGGCGGGGTGGCTCCAGAGATGAGAGGGAGGGTACGGCCGTCCGGCCCCAGGGCTGTAACGGCTGTACGGCCGGACAACAGCCCACCAGTCTACGTCGGCGCCGCCCGGCCGTTCACCAGCCGGCAGCCGCCGCGCCCGCGTCCGCGCGTCTGCCCCAGCCCCAAGCCCCAAGCCCCAAGCCCGAGCCCCGGCCTCAGCCCTTCGGCCGCTCCTGTGCAGGCCCCCGCCGCACCGAGCCCGGCGCGACCCACTCCGCCTGCTTGCGGGCCCGCTTCTTCGCGATCTCCGACGAGGCCAGCTGGTACGGCACCGACGTCACCATCACCCCCGGCGTGAACAGCAGCCGGCCCTTCAGGCGCAGGGCGCTCTGGTTGTGCAGCAGCTGCTCGTACCAGTGGCCCACGACGTACTCGGGGATGATCACCGACACCGCGTCGCGCGGCGATTCCCGGCGCAGGTTCTTGACGTACTCGATGACCGGCCGCGTGACCTCGCGGTACGGCGAGTCCAGCACCTTCAGCGGTACGTCGATCCCACGCCGTTCCCACTCCTCGCGCAGCGCCTTGGTCTCGGCCGGGTCCACGTTGACGCTGAGCGCCTCCAGGGTGTCCGAGCGCATCAGCTTGGCGTAGGCCAGGGCCCGCAGGGTGGGGCGGTGGATCTTGGAGATGAGGACGACGGAGTGGACTCGGGAGGGGCGCACGCTGTCGTCGCTCGGGCCCTCGGGGGCGGCGAGTTCCTTGGCGACGTGGTCGTAGTGGCGGCGGATCGCGGTCATCACGCCGTAGAAGATGACCATGCCGAGCAGGGCGACCCAGGCGCCGTGGGTGAACTTGGTGCCGAGGACGACGACCAGGACCAGGCCGGTGAAGAAGGCGCCGAACGCGTTGATCGCGCGGGAGCGGACCATGTGGCGGCGCTTGGCGGGGTCCCGCTCGGTGGCCAGGTGCCGGTTCCAGTGCCGGACCATGCCGGTCTGGCTGAGCGTGAAGGAGACGAACACGCCGACGATGTACAGCTGGATCAGCCGCGTCGAGTCGGCGCCGTAGATCCACACCAGCAGTCCGGCGGCGCCGGCCAGCAGCACGATGCCGTTGGAGAAGGCGAGGCGGTCGCCGCGGGTGTGCAGCTGGCGCGGGAGGTAGCGGTCCTGGGCGAGGATCGAGCCGAGGACGGGGAAGCCGTTGTACGCGGTGTTCGCGGCGAGGAACAGCACCAGCGCGGTGGCCGCGGCCAGCACGATGAACAGGAGGCTGTCCTTGCCGAAGACGGCCTGGGCGACCTGGGAGATCACCGGGTTCTGGACGTAGTGCGCGCCGACCGGGACGCCGTTGTCGAGCAGGTCGTGGGCCGGGTTCTCGGCCATCCGGACCTTGGAGACCATGGCCAGGCCGATGATGCCGCAGAACATGGTGACGGCCAGCAGGCCCATCAGCGCCAGGGTGGTGGCCGCGTTGCGGGACTTGGGCTTGCGGAAGGCCGGCACGCCGTTGGAGATCGCCTCCACGCCGGTGAGCGCGGCGCAGCCCGAGGAGAACGCGCGCAGCAGGAGGAAGAGGAGCGCGAATCCGGCGAGGCCCTCGTGCTCGGCCTTGATCTCGTACCCGGCCGTGGGCGCCCGCATCGTGTCGTCCAGCACCAGCCCCCGGAACGCCCCCCACGCGATCATGAGGAAGACGCCCGAGACGAACACGTACGTCGGGATGGCGAAGAGCGAACCGGACTCCTTGACGCCGCGCAGGTTCATCACCGTCAGCAGCGCGATCACGGCGATCGCGCACATCACCTTGTGCTCGACCACGAAGGGGATCGCGGAGCCGAGGTTCTCGATGCCGGAGGAGATGGAGACGGCGACGGTCAGGACGTAGTCGACCAGCAGGGCGCTGGCGACGGTGAGGCCGGCCTTGGGACCGAGGTTGGTGTTGGCCACCTCGTAGTCGCCGCCGCCGCTCGGGTAGGCGTGGACGTTCTGCCGGTAGGAGGCGACGACCGTGAACATCAGCACGACCACCGCGGCGGCGATCCAGGGGCTGAAGTGGTACGCCGAGACGCCCGCGACGGACAGGACCAGCAGCACCTCGCCGGGCGCGTAGGCCACGGAGGACAGCGGGTCGGAGGCGAAGACGGGGAGTGCGACGCGCTTCGGCAGGAGCGTTTCGCCCAGCCGGTCACTGCGCAGTGCGCGCCCGATCAGGATCCGTTTGGGCACGTCGGTCAGTTTGGACACAACTGAGGATCGTAAGCCTTCGAACTGAGGGGCGCCTCCGCGCCACCCGACCTATACGCGACCTTGACGCGGACCCATACGCGACCTTGACGCGGGCCTCTACGCGACCTCGACGCGGTGAGGCTCCGGGGGCGCACGGACATCTGCTCCCCGAGTGAAATAGCGCACGGCTCGCGCAGCGGTTTCGCCGCCGCGGCCGGCCCTCATGCCTAGATGAACAACCCCCGTCCACCTCCCTCCCCCGACCCGTCACCCCCGTCCACCAGGGCCCCTCCGGAGGCACCATGCCCGCCACCGCAGAGCTGATCGGCGCCGCCGCCGCCCTCGCGGGACTCGCCGTGCTCACCTTCCTCAGCGTCTGGAGCATCAGCCGCCGCTGATCCGGCCGGCCGCGCACGGTGCACGGGGGTCCCCCCGCGGACCGTGCGTGTGTAGCTTGGTCGGCGGTCTGAGACCCTGTTCAAGCCAAGTCACCACACTTGATCTCGGAAGGACGGTCGTGCACATCGTCATCATGGGCTGCGGCAGAGTGGGTTCCGCTCTCGCGCAGAACTTGGAGCAACAGGGGCACACGGTCGCCGTGATCGACCAGGACCCCACCGCCTTCCGACGACTGGGCTCCTCTTTCGGCGGCCGCAGGGTCACCGGGGTCGGTTTCGACCAGGACACCCTGCGCGAGGCCGGCATCGAGGAGGCGGGGGCGTTCGCCGCCGTCTCCAGCGGCGACAACTCCAACATCATCGCGGCCCGGGTGGCCCGGGAGATGTTCGGCGTGGAGAACGTCGCGGCCCGCATCTACGACCCCCGCCGCGCCGAGGTCTACCAGCGCCTCGGCATCCCGACCGTGGCCACGGTCCGCTGGACGGCCGACCAGATGCTGCGCCGGCTGCTGCCGTCCGGCTCGGAGCCGCTGTGGCGCGACCCCACCGGCGGCGTCCAGCTCGCCGAGGTGCACGCCTCCGCCGCCTGGGTCGGTCACAGGATCAGCACGATGCAGGAGGAGACCGGCGTCCGCGTCGCGTTCCTCACCCGGCTCGGCGAGGCCATACTGCCCACCTCGCAGACCGTGCTGCAGGAGGGCGACCTGGTGCATGTGATGATGCGCTCGGACGACGTCGAGAAGGTCGAGGCGGCGTTCGCCGAGGGACCTGAGAGGGAGGCCGGTCACTGATGCGGGTCGCCATTGCCGGAGCCGGCGCGGTCGGCCGGTCGATCGCCGGCGAACTGCTGGAGAACGGCCACGAGGTCCTGCTCGTCGACAAGGCGCCGACCGCCATCTCGGTCGAGCGCGTCCCGCAGGCGGAGTGGCTGCTCGCCGACGCCTGTGAGATCACGTCCCTGGACGAAGCGGCGCTCCAGCGCTGCAACGTCGTGATCGCCGCGACGGGCGACGACAAGGTCAACCTGGTCGTCTCGCTCCTCGCCAAGACGGAGTACGGCGTCCCGCGCGTCGTCGCCCGCGTCAACAACCCCAAGAACGAGTGGCTGTTCAACGAGGCCTGGGGCGTGGACGTCGCCGTCTCCACCCCGCGCCTGATGTCGGCCCTGGTGGAGGAGGCGGTGAGCGTCGGCGACCTGGTCCGGCTGCTGCGCTTCAGCCACGGCGACGCCAACCTGGTGGAGCTGACCCTGCCGGAGGAGTCGGCGCTGGCCGGCACGCAGGTGGGCGACGTGGAGTGGCCGGAGGACACCTCCCTGGTCACGATCATCCGCGGCACCCGGGTCCTGACCCCGTCCCGCGAGGACTCCCTGGAGGCGGGCGACGAACTTCTCTTCGTCGCCGCCCAGGCCAGGGAGGAGCAGCTGGAGGACCTGCTGTCGGTGCGCCGGGAGGGGTCTGCGGAGTAGCGGGCCGTCGCAACGGACGGCTGGCGGACCGTCGGCACGGACGGCTGGCGGGCCGTCGTAGCCGACGCTCGGCGGGCCGTCGTGGCGGACGACGAGAAGGGCGCCCCGGGAGTCCCGGGGCGCCCTTCTCTCATGGTCCTGCTGTGACGGGGCGTCGCCCACGCCGCCTTGCACGCCCGTGCGGTCTACTCCCCCGCCCGAGCCGGAGCCTCCCGCTCCCCGCTTTCGCGCTCCTCGCGCTCCCGCTCCTCGCGTTCCTCCCGCGCCCTCTCCTCCGCCTCCATCTCCGCGAAGACGTCGATCGGCGCGGGCGCCTTGGCCAGGAAGACCCAGGTCAGCCACACCGCGAGCAGGAAGGGCGGGATCTTCAGCGCCACCAGGACCCAGCCCAGCTGGGTGGTGTCCGCCCACCAGTACAGCGGGAAGAGGATGGCGCACTTGCCGAGCAGGATCAGCCCCCAGGCCCAGCTGGCCTTGGCGTACGCCTTCTTGCGGCCGGGGTTGCGGGTGCGCCAGGAGAGGTTCTCCTTGAAGACCGGGCCGAGCATCAGGCCGATCAGCGGCACGCCGCACAGGGTGGTGATGATGTAGGCGAGCGCCAGGCCCAGCGTGTAGAGCATGCCGGGCAGGTAGAAGTCCTTGGCGTTGCCGGTCATCATCGCGAAGACGACGCCGAAGGCCACGCCGAAGACGCCGCTGAACGCGTGCTTGACGGTGTCCCGGCGGACCAGGCGGACCACCACGAGCAGCAAGGACACGCCCAGCGCGGCGATGGCCGACAGGTGCAGGTCCTTGTTGATCGTGTAGATGGTCACGAAGAGCAGACCCGGCAGGACCGTCTCGATCATGCCCCGCAGCCCGCCGAACGCCTCGAAAAGCGCGGCCTCGGTGACCGCGCGGGCATCCCGGTCGGCGGCCCCGTCGGCGTCGGCGGTTTCGATGGCTTCGGTGTCTTCGGTCGGCTTGTCGAGCGACGTCACCGGCTACTCCCGTCCGAGGGGTCTCAGTTCGTACTTGGGATTGAACAGCACCCGGCGGCCCCGGCTCATCGAGACCCTCCCGGACGCGATCAGCTTGCGTCCCGGCTCTATGCCGACGATGGAGCGTCTGCCGAGCCACACCACGTCCAGCGCCGCGGAGCCGTCGAACAGCTCGGCCTCCAGGGCCGGTACCCCGGCCCTGGGGCGCAGCGTCACCGTGCGCAAGGTACCAGTGACCGTGACGATCTGCCGGTCGTGGCAGTCGCCGATCCGGGTGCAGCCGGCGGTCTCGGCGTCCTCCCGCAGTTCCTCCGACTCCAGGTCCTCCTGCGAGGAGGAGAGCCGGTCGAGCATGCGCCGGAACCGGCCCACCGGCTTTTCGGAACGAGGAACAGCACTCATACCTGAAGCGTACCGGGGTGCACCGACAGCCCGGTAACCCCCGTATCGGCCCTTGTCCGCGCGCTGCCGCACCACCACCCGGACCGCCGGCCCGGCCACCACCGGACCGGGAGCCCGCGCCCACCGCCGGACCGCCGGCCCGGCCACCGCCCGAGCCGACAGCCCTGCCTCCGCCCCAGCCGGCGGCCCGGCTACCGCTCGAACCGGTAGCCCATGCCGGGCTCGGTGACGAAGTGCTTGGGGTGCGAGGGGTCCGCCTCCAGCTTGCGGCGCAGCTGGGCCATGTAGACCCGCAGGTAGTTGGTCTCCGTCCCGTACGACGGCCCCCAGACCTCCTGAAGCAGCTGCTTCTGGCCGACCAGCCGGCCGGCGTTGCGGACCAGCACCTCCAGCAGATGCCATTCGGTCGGGGTCAGCCGTACGTCCCGGCCGCCGCGGTTGACCTTCTTCGCGGCGAGGTCGACGGTGAACTCGTCGGTCTCCACGACCGTCTCGTCCTCGCCGGGGCCGACGGGCTCGGCACGGCGGACGGCAGCCCGCAGCCGGGCGAGGAACTCGTCCATGCCGAAGGGTTTGGTCACGTAGTCGTCGGCGCCGGCGTCCAGCGCCTCGACCTTCTCGTCGGAGGAGTGCCGGGCGGACAGGACGATGATCGGCACGCGGGTCCGGCCGCGCAGGGTGCGGATCACCTCGACGCCCTCCATGTCGGGCAGTCCGAGGTCCAGGACGACGACGTCGGGGTGGCGGGCCGTGGCGAGCCGGAGGGCGGTGGCGCCGTCGTGGGCCGCGTCGACCTCGTACGCGCGCGCCCGGAGGTTGATCACGAGCGCGCGCACGATCTGCGGCTCGTCGTCGACCACGAGCACCCTGGGGGTCCTGGGCGTCCCCGCGGCACTGCTCACCATCGGACCTGCCTTTCCGCTTGTGCGAGGGACAGGGTACGGGGGTGGCCGGCCGCGCGGAGGGTGAGGACCATGGTCAGGCCGCCGCCGGGGGTGTCCTCGGCGTCGAGGGTGCCGTGCATGGCCTCGGCGAAACCACGGGCGACGGCGAGGCCGAGGCCGACCCCGGCGCCGCGCGGGGCGTCGCCGTGCCGCTGGAAGGGTTCGAATATGCGTTCCTTCGCCTCGTCGGGGACGCCGGGCCCGCGGTCCACGACCCGGACCTCGACGCGGTCGGCGAGCGCGCTGGCCGAGACCAGCACGGGCGTTCCGGGCGGGCTGTACTTGACGGCGTTCTCCACGACGTTGGCGACGGCCCGCTCCAGCAGCCCGCCGTCGACGTCGACCATGGGCAGCGTCTCGGGGATGTCGAGGTGGACGCTGTCCTCCGGGACCCCGCCGAGTGCCCTCGGCACGATCTCGTCGAGGTCGACCTCGCGGATGATCGGCGTGACGGTGCCGGTCTGGAGGCGGGACATGTCGAGCAGGTTGCCGACCAGGTGGTCGAGGCGGTCGGCGCCCTCCTCGATGCCCTGGAGCAGTTCCGCCAGGTCCTCCTCGGACCATTGCACGTCGTCGGAGCGGAGGCTGGAGACGGCCGCCTTGATACCGGCGAGGGGGGTGCGCAGGTCGTGGCTGACGGCGGCCAGCAGGGCCGTGCGGATGCGGTTGCCCTCGGCCAGCGCCCGCGCGCGGTCCGCCTCTTCCTGCAGGCGCCTGCGGTCCAGTACGACGACGGCCTGGGCGGCGAACGCGGCGAGCACCCGGCGGTCCTCGGCGGGCAGCACGCGTCCGGTCAGCGCGAGCGCGAGCTGGTCGCCGACCGGCATGTCGACGTCGGCGTCCTCGGGCCGTTCCACGGGGGCGCCGTGGCCGACGCGGCCGACGCAGGCCCACGGTTCGACGTCGCTGGCCCGCTCCAGCAGGGCGGCGGACTCCATGCCGAAGGTCTCGCGGACGCGTTCCAGCAGCGCCTCGACGCTGGTCTCGCCGCGCAGCACGTTCCCGGCGAGGACGGAGAGGATCTCCGACTCGGCGCGCAGCCGGGCCGCCTGGTGGGTGCGCCGGGCGGCGAGGTCCACGACCGACGCCACGGACACGGCGACGGCCACGAAGATCACCAGGGCGACGATGTTGCGGGGGTCGGCGATGGTCAGGCGGTGGAGTGGGGGCGCGTGGAAGTAGTTCAGCAGGAAGGTGCCGAAGGCCGCCGCGGCGAGCGCCGGGAAGAGGCCGCCGAGCAGCGCCGCCGCCACCGTCAGCGCGAGGAACAGCAGCATGTCGTTGGCGAGGCCGAGGTGGACGGCGTTCAGCAGCAGCGCGAGCAGCGGCGGGCCGGCGAGGCCGACGAGCCAGCCGGAGACGATGCGGGCCCGCCCGAGCCTCGCCCCGCGCGCCACCGGCAGTCCGCGGCCCTTGGCGGCCTCCTCGTGCGTGACGATGTGCACGTCCAGGTCGGGGCCGGACTCGCGGGCGACGGTGGCGCCGACGCCGGGTCCGAAGACGTACTGCCAGGTCTTGCGCCGGGACGAGCCGAGCACTATCTGGGTGGCGTTGACGCCGCGGGCGAAGTCCAGCAGCGCGGCCGGCACGTCGTCGCCGACGACGTGGTGGAAGGTGCCGCCGAGGTCCTCCACCAGGGTGCGCTGGACCGCGAGTTCCTCGGGGGAGGCGGAGGTGAGGCCGTCGCTTCGGGCGACGTGGGCGGCCAGTACCTCGCCGCCGGCGCCCTTCTCGGCGAGCCGCGCGGCCCGCCGTATCAGCGTGCGTCCTTCGGGGCCGCCGGTCAGGCCGACCACGATGCGCTCCCGGGAGCCCCAGATCCGGGAGACCCGGTGGTCGCTGCGGTACCGCTTGAGGTACTCGTCGACCCGGTCGGCCACCCACAGGAGCGCCAGCTCGCGCAGGGCGGTGAGGTTGCCGGGCCGGAAGTAGTTGGACAGGGCGGCGTCCACCTCGTCGGGCCGGTAGACGTTGCCGTGCGCCAGCCGCCGGCGCAGCGCCTCGGGAGACATGTCGACCAGCTCGATTTGGTCGGCGCGGCGCACCACCTCGTCCGGCACGGTCTCCCGCTGCCGTACGCCGGTGATCGACTCGACGACGTCGCCGAGGGACTCCAGGTCCTGGATGTTGACGGTGGAGATCACGTCGATGCCGGCCGCGAGCAGTTCCTCGACGTCCTGCCAGCGCTTGGCGTTGCGTGAGCCGGGGTCGTTGGTGTGCGCGAGTTCGTCCACCAGGGCCACGCGCGGGCGGCGGGCGAGGACGGCGTCGACGTCCATCTCGAAGGCGGCCGCCCCCGGGTGTTCCAGGCGGCGGCGCGGGACGATCTCCAGGCCGCGGAGCAGCGCCTCGGTGCGCGGCCGGTCGTGGTGCTCGGCGTACGCCACCACGCAGTCCGTGCCCCGCTCGGTCCTGCGCCGGGCCTCGGAGAGCATGGCGTAGGTCTTGCCCACGCCGGGCGCCGCGCCGAGGTAGATCCTGAGCTTGCCGCGTGCCATGGCCTCATTGTCCGTCCTGCCCGAAGTGCGCGACGGCGAGGGCCACGCCCCGGCCGGCCCCGGACCTCTGGCACGGGGACGGGGCGACGAAGCCCTCCCCCCACGACGACGAGAGCCCCGCTCCCAGCCACCGCCCCGCCCCCACACACGACGGGGGCCGCGGCCCCCGTGGGGGGCGCGGCCCTCGACGTCCGGATACGTTCGTCAGCGGACCTCGGTGATCTCCGGTCCGCGCTGGAGCTGGCCCATGCCGCCGGAGAAGCGGGAGCCGGCCTGTTCGTCCTGCTGGACGCCCTCGGGCACCATCTGGGCGTCGTTGGGCAGCTTGAGGACGATCGGGTCGCGGGGCGCCATGGGGCCGTCGCCGCGGACGACGACGGTGTCCCGGAAGATCTGCTCCAGCAGCCCGGCGGCCTGCGGCTGGACCGCGCCCTGGCCGGAGATCACACCGCGCAGGAACCAGCGGGGGCCGTCCACGCCGACGAACCGCACGACCTGGAAGCCGCCGGTGCCGTCGGGCAGCTGCACCGGCACCTGGGCCCGCAGCTCCCAGCCGAGGGGGCCCTCGACCTCGTCGACGATGCCGCCCTGCTGGGTGATGCCGGTGGCGATCTCCTCGCGCACCTCGCCCCAGATGCCCTCGCGCTTGGGGGCGGCGAAGGCCTGGAGCTGGATGGCGCTGTCGCGCAGCACCACGGTCGCCGCGACGATCGCGTCGCCCGCGACCTCCACGCGCAGTTCCATGCCGTCGACGCCCGGCACGAACAGGCCGCCCAGGTCCACCCGGCCCTCGCCCGGGTCGCGCACCTCGGTACTGTCCCAGGGCCCGTCGGGACGCGGCTCCGGCTCCAGCCGCACGCGCGCGCGTGCGCCCTCGCCGTCCGCCTCAGCGTCGTCGGTGTCGACGGTGTCGACGACCTGCTCGGCCTCGCCGGCCGCGTCCTCGGCGGCACCCTTCTTCTTGCGACGTCCGAACACGTCACTGTCCTTCCCGGTCGGATACGACCGAAGCGTATCGATTCCCACCCGTGTCGCCGCCCATGGCGGCACGACCGTTTGTGCCTGCCCCGTCGCCCACCGCGGCGTGCCCGCCGGTGGACCCGAAGCCCCCCTCGGCCCGCGCGGAGCCGGGAAGCTCCGCGACTTCCCGAAAGCGGACCTTCTCGACCTGCTGGACGACCAGTTGGGCAATCCGGTCGAAGCGCTCGAACCGCACCGGCTCGTACGGGTCGAGATTCACCACGATCACCTTGATCTCCCCACGGTACCCGGCATCAACCGTCCCCGGGGCATTCACCAGGGCCACACCGCAGCGGGCGGCGAGGCCGGACCGGGGGTGCACGAAGGCCGCGTACCCCTCGGGCAGGGCCACGGACACCCCCGTGGGCAGCACGGCCCGCTCTCCGGGCAGCAGCTTTGCGGCGACGGTGGTGCGCAGGTCGGCGCCCGCGTCGCCGGGGTGCGCGTACGACGGGAGCGGCACGTCCGGGTCCACCCGGCGGATCAGCACGTCCAGGGGGTCACGGCTCACGGGTTCACCTCGAAGGCGCGGGCCCGCCTGATCTGGTCGGGGTCGTTCATGGCCGCCCGGATCTCCTCCTCGCGGCCGTGGTCGATGAAGTGGTCGACCTTGACCTCGATGAAGAGGGCGTCGGCGCGCACGGCGACGGGCCCGTCGGGGCCGCCGACGCGTCCGGTGGCGGTCGAGTAGATCTTGCGTCCGGCGACCGCGGTCACCTCGGCGGCCAGGTGAAGGGTGGTGCCGACCGGCACGGGCCGTACGAAGTCGGTCTCCAGCCGTCCGGTCACGGCGATGGTGCGCAGCAGCCAGTTCAGCGAGCCGAGGGTCTCGTCCAGCGCGGAGGTGAGCACACCGCCGTGGGCGAGGCCGGGGGCGCCCTGGTGCTCGGGGCGCACCGTGAACTCGGCGGTGATCGTCACGCCGTCGCCGGCCCGCGCCTCCAGGTGCAGTCCGTGGGGCTGCTCGCCGCCGCAGCCGAAGCACTGGGCGTAGTGCGGGCCGAGGAGTTCGCCGGGCGCGGGCGCGTCGGGGTGCCGTACGGGCTTGGCCGCGTCGGCGGGGGGCTGCAGGGCCGGGGATGTACCACTCACAGGCGCAGACCTTACCCGCGCGTCGGCTTCTTGCGGACACCGTGCCAAGCTTGACTTCATGCAGCTCTCCGCCGCCCCCTACGAAGAACGCCTCACCGCGCCCCGGACCTGGTGGCTGATCAGCTTCCTGGTCGGGGTCTCGATGGCGCTGATCCTGCTGCCGTTCGGCGTGCTGCCGATGCTGGCCGGGCTGGCCGGGGGCACCGCCGCGGCGGCCGTGGCGGCGAGTTCGTACGGTTCGGTGCGCATCCGCGTGGTGGGCGACTCGCTGATCGCGGGCGAGGCGAAGATCCCGGTGTCGGCACTGGGCGAGGCGGAGGTGCTGGACGCCGAGGAGGCCCGCGCCTGGCGCACGCACAAGGCGGACACCCGCGCCTTCCTGCTGCTGCGGGCCTACATCCCGACCGCGCTGCGCGTGGAGGTGGTGGATCCGGCGGACCCGACGCCGTACCTGTATCTGTCGACGCGGGAGCCGGAGCGGCTGGCCGAGGCGCTGCGGGCGGCGAAGGCGGCGACCGCCGCATAGCCGCACCACCGCACGTTCCATCGCACCACCCCATGACGCAGGGACGCACCACCGCACGGCCCGCCGCGGCGGGCCGTCAGGCCGGGGTCAGAGCTTGTGCTCGGTGCTGCCGGGGCCCTCGTCCAAAGCCAGGGGGTCGGCGGGGCGCTCCAGCGGGGGCAGTTCCGGGAGCTTCTCCCAGGGCACCTGCATCCTGCGGAGGTCCTCGCGGACGCGGGCGGCGAGCTTTCTGGTGTCGCGGCGGTTCATGGCCGCGCCGACCGCGGCTCCCACCATGAACGGCATGAGGTTCGGCAGGTTGCGCACCATGCGCTTCATGATCTGCTGCCGCAGTTCCCGCTTCATGTGGCCGCCGAGGGCGGAGTTGAGCGAGGCGGGCTTGAGCGGATCGACGCCGCGCTCCTCGGTCCAGGCCTTCAGGTAGGCGCTGCTGCGGTCCTTCAGGCCGCCGGGCGGGCGCACGCCGTACACCTCGTGCAGCTCGGCGATGAGCTTCAGTTCGACCGCGGCGACGCCGGTGACCTCCGCGGCCAGTTCGGCGGGCATGGCGGGGGGCACGGGCAGCATCGCCGCCGCGCCGACGCCGGCTCCGACCGTCGCCGACGCCTTGGCGGCGCCCGCGACGAGCTTGTCCGCGAGTTCCTCGGGCCCCAGGCCCGGGAACTGCAGACGCAGCGTCGCGAGGTCCCGTACGGGCACTCGCGGAGCCAGCTCGATGACCCGGTCGGCGAGGTACCCGAGACCCGCTCTGGCGCGGTCCGAGCCCTTGCGGACCCCTTCTCTGGCCAGTTCCCCGGCCTTCTCCCGCAGCACCGCCGCGCGCCGTCGGGCGGCGGGTGCGGGAACGGGAACGGGCGCCGGTACCGGGTGGTCGGCCCGGTCACCGGCCGGTTCGAGCGAGGCCGGCCCCGGAGGAACCGGTCCCGTGCCGGAGGAGCCCCGCTCGTCGTCACGCACGCCGTGAGGGCCGTCGGACGGCCCCGAGTCCGCTCCCCGGGGGAAGCGGCGCTTCCAGGGTGGGGTCGAGCCAGTCACGGCCGACCCCGCCTCAGTCGCAGTCGCGGCAGATCGGCTGGCCGTTCTTCTCGCGGGCCAGCTGGCTGCGGTGGTGGACCAGGAAGCAGCTCATGCAGGTGAACTCGTCCTGCTGCTTCGGCAGCACGCGGACTGCCAGTTCCTCGTTCGAGAGGTCGGCGCCGGGCAGTTCGAGGCCTTCCGCGGCCTCGAACTCGTCGACGTCGACCGCAGAGGCCGACTTGTCGTTCCGCCGTGCCTTCAGCTCTTCGAGGCTGTCCGAGTCGACGTCGTCGTCGGTCTTGCGTGGAGTGTCGTAATCGGTGGCCATGGTCGCTCTCCCCCTCCGGGTGTCTGCGGTGTCTCCAGCGCACGTAACGCGTGAGAGGCCGGACTTGTGCCCGACCCGAGGCGGAGATTTTGCCTCACATCAAGGTCTGTTACTCAATCGACACCCAACCGGACTCCGCAGGAGCGATCGGCTTGGATGGCGATCGGGACCGTACACGGTCCGAATGTCGCACTACAAAGGGGTCCCATCCGGTACTTCCCGTGATCGGACCGCTGGAAAACCCGGAGTTTACGGGCTTTCCGTCCGGTCACATGATCACGGAGAGTAGATGGCCGGAAAATCATCCCTGTGATCGATCACACATGAAGCAACTTGAAGAGTGCCCCGAAAATTCCGCGCAAAGCGAACATCCTCGAGTGTGTCGCGACATGATCTCAGACAGGGAAGGTCACCCGCATCACGAGACCACCCCCCTCGCGCGGCTGCGCCGTGATGTGCCCGCCGTGCGCCCGGGTCACCGACCGCACGATGGACAGGCCGAGGCCGACGCCCTTGTCGCTGCCCGTGCGCTCGGTGCGCAGCCGCCGGAACGGCTCGAAGAGGTTGTCGATCTCGTACGCCGGCACCACCGGCCCCGTGTTGGCGACGACCAGGACGGCCTGGCCCGGCCGGCTCTCGGTGGTGACCTCGACCCAGCCGCCCTCGGGGATGTTGTAGCGCACGGCGTTCTGCACCAGGTTCAGGGCGATGCGCTCCAGCAGGACGCCGTTGCCCTGGACGATCACGGGCTCGCGCGCGCCGCGGATCTCCACGCCCTTGGCCTCGGCCTCGCCGTGCACCTGGTCGACGGCCCGTGAGGCCACCTCGGCCAGGTCGACCGGCTTGCGCTCCACGATCTGGTTGTCGCTGCGGGCGAGCAGCAGCAGACCCTCCACGAGCTGTTCGCTGCGCTCGTTGGTGGCCAGCAGCGTCCTGCCCAGCTGCTGGAGTTCCACCGGGGCGTCCGGGTCGGACAGGTGCACCTCCAGGAGCGTGCGGTTGATCGCCAGAGGGGTGCGCAGCTCGTGGGAGGCGTTGCCGACGAAGCGCTGCTGGGCGGTGAACGCCCGCTGGAGCCGCTCCAGCATGTCGTCGAAGGTGTCGGCCAGCTCCTTCAGCTCGTCGTCGGGGCCGTCCAGCTCGATCCGCCGGGACAGGTCCGAGCCGGCCACCGCGCGCGCGGTGCGCAGGATCCGGCCGAGCGGGGAGAGCACCCGGCCGGCCATGGCGTAACCGAACGCGAAGGCGATGACCGCGAGCCCGAGCAGGGCCAGCAGGGAGCGGCTGAGCAGGTCGTCCAGGGCGTGCTGGCGCTGCTCGTTGACGCACTCGTTCAGGGCCCGGTTGAGCTCGACCGCCTCCAGCTCGCTGCTGCGCAGGTTGCACACGTCGCTGGAGACCGCGCCGGAGACGATCTTGAAGGGCAGGTCGCTGCCGACGTTCAGCGCGTTCGCGGCCAGCAGGTAGATGATCGACAGCAGCAGGATGCCGGCGATCAGGAACATCCCGCCGTACAGCAGCGTGAGCCTTATCCGGATGGTCGGGCGCAGCAGCGGGAAGGGGGGCGGCTTCCTCGGGTCCCAGGTGGGCTTGGGAGGCGCCTGGGGAGGTACGGGGGTGGTCGCCATCGAATCAGATCCGGTAACCGGAGCCGGGGACGGTGACGATGACGGGCGGCTCGCCCAGCTTGCGGCGCAGGGTCATCACGGTGACCCGGACGACGTTGGTGAACGGGTCGGTGTTCTCGTCCCACGCCTTCTCCAGGAGCTGCTCGGCGGAGACGACGGCGCCCTCGCTGCGCATCAGCACCTCCAGGACGGCGAACTCCTTGGGGGCGAGCTGGACCTCCCTGCCGTCGCGGAAGACCTCGCGGCGGTTGGGGTCGAGCTTGATCCCGGCACGCTCCAGGACCGGCGGCAGCGGCACGCTGGTGCGCCGGCCGAGGGCACGCACGCGTGCCGTCAGCTCGCTGAAGGCGAAGGGCTTGGGGAGGTAGTCGTCGGCGCCCAGCTCCAGCCCCTCGACGCGGTCGCTGACGTCGCCGGAGGCCGTGAGCATCAGCACGCGCGTGGGCATCCCCAGCTCCACGATCCTGCGGCAGACGTCGTCGCCGTGCACCAGCGGGAGGTCGCGGTCGAGGACGACCACGTCGTAGTCGTTGACGCCGATGCGCTCCAGGGCGGCCGCACCGTCGTACACGACGTCGACGGCCATGGCCTCCCGGCGCAGTCCGGTGGCCACCGCATCGGCGAGCAGCTGCTCGTCCTCGACGACGAGTACGCGCACGTCGGTTGTCCTTCCTCTGTGGTCTGTTGCCTCCATCCTGCCTTTTTCGGCCATAAGTCGGCGGTAAGGCGGCCGGGCGGCCCCGCGCCGGGACGGCGGCGGGACGGTGGCGGGACTGCGACCGGAGGGCGACTGGAGGGCGGCGGGTCCGGGAATGCGAGATTTTCTCCCCGAGTGGAGGTTTCCGCGAAGGACGGCGGGGGGAGGACGGTTTACACCCCGCGATCACGCTCTGCTTGTGCCGCGCCACCATGCGGTACATCGGGTCCGCTTTCCGCAGAGTGGGCGTGGGTGTCCGGCACCGTCGCCGCCCGGCAGGGCTGCGCTGGGCACCCATGGGAGACGTGATCGCCCCTTCCAGTACGGCACACCCCCGTGCCGACGACCCACCGACCCAGGACGAGGGGGCGCAGCATGGACGCTTTCACCGCAGGACTTCTGCAGCGCATAAGGGCGACCGAGTCCGACCTGACGCGGGCCCGGGACGAGGGCGACGACTTCCTCGTCGAGGTGGAGCAGGGCGAGCTCGACGACCTGCGCCGCCTCGCGGCCGAACACGGCGTGGAAGTCGGCATGTCCGGCGTCTGACCGGCCGAGCGACCAACCGGCCGACCGATCCGTGCGCCACTGCCCCGGCGAATCCATCGCCGGGGCAGTGGTGTGTCCACCGCAGGCACCGAAGGCAGGCCCCCGCGATCAGTCGTGCCAGGCGCCGAAGTCCTCCAGGAGGCGCTGGAGGGGCTCGAAGACGCCGGGGGTGGCCGCGACCGTCAGGTCGCGTGAGGGGCGCTCTCCGGGGCGTCCACCGGTCAGCGCGCCCGCTTCCCGGGCGATCAGGTCGCCCGCGGCGTAGTCCCAGGCGTTGAGGCCGCGCTCGTAGTAGCCGTCCAGGCGGCCGGCGGCCAGGTCGCACAGGTCGACCGCGGCCGAGCCGCCTCGGCGGATGTCGCGCAGCAGCGGGATCAGCCGGTGGGCCACCTCGGCCTGGTGGATCTTGACCTCGGTGACGTAGTTGAACCCGGTGGAGACCAGGGCCTGGTCCAGGGGCGGCGCCGGGCGGCAGGAGAGCCGGCGTTCGCCGTCCCAGGCGCCGGTGGCCCAGGCCCCGCCGCCGCGCACCGCGTGGTACGTCTCGCCGCGCATGGGCGCCGCGACCACGCCGACGACGGTCTCGCCGTCCTGCTCGGCCGCGATGGACACGGCCCAGGTGGGCAGGCCGTAGAGGTAGTTGACGGTGCCGTCGAGCGGGTCGATGACCCAGCGGACGCCGCTGGTGCCCTCGGTGGCGGCGCCCTCCTCGCCGAGGAAGCCGTCGTCGGGGCGGTGCTCGGCGATCAGGCCGGTGATCAGTTTCTCCGCCGCGATGTCCATCTCGGTCACCACGTCGATGGGGCTCGACTTGGTGGCGGCCACCGCGAGGTCGGCCGGGCGGCCGTCCCGCAGCAGCTCGCCCGCGCGCCGGGCGGCCTCCCGGGCGAGCCGCAGCAGTTCGGTGGGCAGGGCGTCGGTCACGGTGCTCCTTGTTCGCGCTTCGGCTTCGGATTCCGGGTGGGGAGCCGCAATCCCGGATTCGGGAGTCGGGATTCCGGCTTCGGGATTCCGGCTTCGGTTCCGGATGCGGGGACTCGGGGATTCAGGCGACGGGGCTGTCGGCGCCCGCGGCGGCGGGGCGCGGGGCGCGGGCCGGGCAGCAGCCCACGGGGCAGAGCTGGTGGCTCGGGCCGAGGGCGCCGAGCGCGCAGGGCGTGACGTCCTGGCCGCGTTCCAGGGCGGCGCGCTCCAGGACGAGGTCGCGCACGGCGGCGGCGAACCGGGGGTCCGCGCCGACGGTGGCCGAACGGCGCACCGGCAGGCCCAGTTCCTCGGCCTTGGCCTTCGCCTCCGTGTCGAGGTCGTAGAGGACCTCCATGTGGTCGGAGACGAAACCGATCGGGGCCATCACGACGGCCGGGACGCCGGCCGCGTGCCGCTCCTCGAGGTGGTCGCAGATGTCGGGCTCCAGCCAGGGGATGTGCGGGGCGCCGGAGCGGGACTGGTAGACGAGCTGCCACGGGTGGTCGACGCCGGTGCGCTCGCGGACGGCGTCGGCGATCAGCCGGGCCACGTCCAGGTGCTGCCTGACGTAGGCGCCGCCGTCGCCGTGGCCCTCCACCGGACCGGAGGTGTCCGCCGCGGAGACCGGGATGGAGTGGGTGGTGAACGCGATGTGCGCCTGGTCGCGTACGTGCCCGGGGAGGTCGGCGAGGGACTCGAGGACGCCGTCGATCATGGGCTCCAGGAAGCCGGGGTGGTTGAAGTAGTGCCGCAGCTTGTCGATCCGCGGCGGCTCGAGGCCCTCGGCCTTCAGCGCCTCCAGCGACTCGGCGAGGTTCTCGCGGTACTGGCGGCAGCCCGAGTAGGAGGCGTACGCGCTGGTGGCGAGGACCAGGACGCGCCGGCGGCCGTCCCGGACCATGTCGCGCAGGGTGTCGGTCAGGTAGGGGGCCCAGTTGCGGTTGCCCCAGTAGACCGGCAGGTCGAGGCCGTGGTCGGCGAAGTCCTCGCGCAGGGCCTGGAGCAGGGCGCGGTTCTGGTCGTTGATCGGGCTGACCCCGCCGAACAGGAAGTAGTGCTTGCCGACCTCCTTGAGGCGTTCGGTCGGGATGCCGCGTCCGCGCGTCACGTTCTCCAGGAACGGGACGACGTCGTCCGGCCCCTCCGGGCCGCCGAACGAGAGCAGGAGCAGGGCGTCGTAAGGGGTGGAAGGGGCGGAATCGAGCGCGTCTGGCATGAGGTCGATCCTGCCACCCGGCACTGACGGCCGGGAAACGGTGGGGTGCCGATCGGGACGCGCACGAGGTGCGTTAGGGTCACCTAACTCGTAAGCTGTATCCGCAGCGTTCACGCCTTACCCTGCCGTCGGAGACCCCGTGCCCAGCCCTTACAGCGCCCTGTTCGCCGCCCCCGGCTCCAAGGCCTTCTCCGCGGCGGGTCTCCTCGGCCGGATGCCGCTGTCGATGATGGGCATCGGCGTGGTCACGATGGTCTCCCAGCTGACCGGCCGCTACGGCCTCGCGGGCGCGCTGTCGGCCACCATCGCCCTGTCGGCGGCGGTGGCCGGTCCGCAGGTGTCCCGGCTGGTGGACCGGCACGGGCAGCGGCGGGTGCTGCGCCCCGCGACGCTGGTGTCGCTGGTCGCCGCGGGCGTGCTGCTGCTGGCCGCGCACTACCGGTGGCCGGACTGGACGCTGTTCGTCGCGTGCGTCGGCGTCGGCTGCGTGCCCAGCGTGGGTGCGATGGTCCGGGCCCGCTGGGCGGCCCTGTACCGGGGCACCCCGCAGCTGCACACCGCGTACTCCTTCGAGTCCGTGGTGGACGAGGTCTGCTTCATCTTCGGGCCGATCATCTCCATCGGTCTGTCCACCGCGTGGTTCCCCGAGGCCGGGCCGCTGCTGGCGGCCTGCTTCCTGGCGGCCGGCGTCTTCTGGCTGACCGCGCAGCGCTCGACCGAACCCGAGCCTCATCCGCGCGAGCGCCACGGCGGCGGCAGCGCCCTGCGCGCCCCGGGCCTCCAGGTGCTGGTCATGACGTTCGTCGCCACCGGCGCGGTCTTCGGCGCGGTCGACGTGGTCACCGTGGCCTTCGCCGAGGAGCAGGGCCACAAGGCCGCGGCCAGCATCGTCCTCGCGCTGTACGCGGCGGGCTCCTGTGTGGCGGGCGCCGTGTTCGGGCTGCTGCACTTCAAGGGGGTGCCCGAACCTCGCTGGCTGCTGGGCGTGTGTGCGATGGGCGTGAGTATGATCCCCCTCCTACTGGTCGGGAACCTGCCGTTTCTGGCCGTGGCGCTCTTCGTCGCGGGTCTGGCCATCGCTCCCACGATGATCACGACGATGTCCCTGATCGAGGAGCACGTACCACGCGCGCAGCTGACCGAGGGCATGACCTGGGTGAGCACCGGGCTCGCGGTGGGGGTCGCGCTGGGCTCCGCCGTGGCCGGCTGGGTGATCGACGCCGCCGGGGCGCGCGCCGGGTACGGGGTTCCGGCGGTGTCCGGAGCCGTCGCGGTCGCGGTCGGTTTCCTCGGGTACCGCCGGCTCAAGCGGCCGGTTCCGGGTCGGGGAGGCACCGTTGGGCAGCACAGCGAACGGAAAGAACGGCACCTGGCGTAACTGGGCCGGCAACGTCTCGGCCCGGCCGGCGCGGGAGGTCGCGCCCGCCTCCGTGGAGGAGCTGTGCGCCGCGGTGCGGCGGGCCGCGGAGGACGGCCTGCGCGTGAAGGCCGTCGGCACCGGGCACTCGTTCACGTCCATAGCGGCGACGGACGGCATGTTGATCCGCCCTCAACTGCTGACCGGCATACGTGACATCGACCGGGAGGCCGGGACGGTCACCGTGGAGGCCGGCACTCCGCTCAAGAGACTCAACATCGCCCTGGCCCGCGAGGGTCTGTCGCTGACCAACATGGGCGACATCATGGAGCAGACGGTCGCCGGGGCCGTCGGCACGGGCACGCACGGCACGGGCCGCGACTCCGCCTCCCTCGCCGCCCAGATCAGGGCGCTGGAACTGGTCACCGCCGACGGCTCGGTCCTCACCTGCTCCGCGCGGGAGAACCCGGACGTCTTCGCCGCCGCCCGGATCGGCCTGGGCGCCCTGGGCGTCGTCAGCGCGATCACGTTCGCCGTGGAGCCGATCTTCCTGCTCACGGCCCGCGAGGAGCCGATGAGCCTCGACCGGGTCACCGGCGCGTTCGACGAGCTGTGGGCCGAGAACGAGCACTTCGAGTTCTACTGGTTCCCGCACACCGGCAACACCAACACCAAGCGCAACAACCGCAGCGGGGGCCCGGCACGGCCGGTGAGCCCGGTCAGGGGCTGGCTGGAGGACGAGTTCCTCTCCAACGGCGTCTTCCGGGCGGCCAACTGGCTCGGCCGCGCGGCGCCCGCCGCCGTCCCGGCGATCGCCCGCGTCTCCAGCCGGGCGCTGTCCGCGCGGACCTACACCGACATCCCCTACAAGGTCTTCACCTCTCCGCGCCGCGTGCGCTTCGTGGAGATGGAGTACGCCGTTCCGCGTGCGGCGGTCGTGGACGCGCTGCGCGAGCTGAAGGCGATGGTGGACCGGTCCCGGCTGCGGATCAGCTTCCCCGTCGAGGTGCGCACCGCACCGGCCGACGACATCGCGCTGTCCACCGCGTCGGGCCGGGACAGCGCGTACATCGCCGTGCACATGTTCCGCGGCACCCCCTATCGGGCGTACTTCACCGAGGCCGAGCGGATCTTCGTCGCGCACGAGGGCCGGCCGCACTGGGGCAAGGTGCACACCCGTGACGCGGAGTACTTCGCGCGGGTGTATCCGCGTTTCGGTGAGTTCACGGCCCTGCGCGACCGACTCGATCCCGAACGGCTGTTCCAGAACGACTACTTGCGGAGGGTTCTTGGGCCGTAGTCCGCGAACGCGGCGTCACCCGATGGCGTGATCCGGGGACCGTCCGCCGGGCCCGGGAAACCGTCGCTTCCGCTTCCGGTGATTCCGTGAAGTTCGCCACGTTCATGATCCGGGAAACCCCCGCGTGACGGCGAAGTCCCGTCGTCCCGAGCAAGTTGGGCGGCGCGGCGACCCACGCTCTTGGCCCGAATGGAGTACTGTTGCGAGCCCTGGGTCCGGTCTCCCACCTGGGCGTCCGGGACCGCGAAGGACCGCCGGGAGGGGGCTTGTTGCACAGGGTGACGGAGTTGGTCACTTAGCGTTGCGAATAGGTAACCGTGCCATAACGGCGTTCCAGGGCCCGTGCCCGACACGCCGGGCAACTCGGCAAGGTTGTGGCAGGCTGCACCCGGGCAGGCCACACTCGACTAGCGGAAGCAGCGACGCACGTGACGTCGGCAGGCACCACCCGGGAGGTCCCCATGCCCGAACTGCGTGTCGTGGCCGTCTCCAATGACGGCACACGGCTGGTGCTGAAGGCTGCGGACAGCACGGAGTACACGCTTCCGATCGACGAACGGCTCCGCGCCGCCGTGCGCGGCGACCGTCCTCGCCTCGGCCAGATCGAGATCGAGGTGGAGAGCCATCTCCGCCCCCGCGACATCCAGGCGCGGATACGCGCGGGTGCGACCGCGGAAGAGGTCGCCCAGATGGCGGGCATCCCCGTCGACCGGGTCCGCCGCTTCGAGGGCCCCGTGCTGGCCGAGCGCGCCTTCATGGCCGAGCGTGCCCGCAAGACCCCCGTCCGCCGCCCCGGCGAGAACTCCGGCCCGCTGCTCGGCGAGGCCGTCCAGGAGCGACTGCTGCTGCGCGGCGCCGAGAAGGACACCGTCCAGTGGGACTCCTGGCGGCGCGACGACGGCACCTGGGAAGTGCTGCTGGTCTACCGCGTCGCGGGCGAGCCGCACTCGGCGAGCTGGACCTACGACCCGCCCCGGCGGCTCGTCCAGGCCGTGGACGACGAGGCGCGCTCGCTGATCGGCGAGACCGACGACCTCGGCGCCCCCGAGCCCAGTTTCCCGTTCGTGCCGCGCATCGCCCGGCTGCCGCGCGACCGCCCGCTGGACCGCGGCGGCGACCGCGAGCGCCCGAGCCTGCCCGGTCCGCCGGAGCCGGCCGAGGAGAGCGCGAGCGAGCGCGACTCGCTGACCAGCCTGCTGGAGGCGGTGCCGAGCTTCCGGGGCGACCTCGTGGTGCCCGAGCGTCCCACGGACCCGGAGGAGGAGCCGGCGGCGTCGGCGCCCGTCCCCGTGGAGGAGGAGCCGCCCGCGCCCGCCGCCTCGGCCGGGGCCGGCTCGGCCTACGCCGACGTCCTCATGCCCCGCTCGGTCGGCGCCCACCGCGACCGCCTCGTCGGCGCGACCGACCGCCAGGCCGAGGCCGACGGCGTCCGCCCGGGCCGCCGCGCGGCGGTCCCGAGCTGGGACGAGATCGTGTTCGGGACTCGGCGCAAGAAGCAGGAGTAATCGGCCGTACGACCATGGCGGTCGTACGACCATGAGGCCCGCGCCGTCGAAAGGGCGCGGGCCTCGTCGCGTACGGGGCCCGTGAGGGCCCCACGGCGAGCTACTGCGGGTCGGGGCCGACCGCGACCGGGCGCTCCGGGTCCGAGGACCACTCCGACCACGAACCGACGTACAGCGCGGCCGGGATGCCCGCCACCGCGAGCGCCAGCACCTCGTGCGCTCCCGAGACACCCGACCCGCAGTACACGCCGACCTCCGTGCCGCCGGAGGCGCCCAGCGACGCGAACCGCGCCGCCAGTTCATCCGCCGGCCGGAACCGGCCGTCCGCCGCCACGTTCCCGGTCGTCGGCGCGGACACCGCGCCCGGGATGTGCCCGCCGACCCGGTCGATCGGCTCCACCTCCCCGCGGTACCGCTCCCCCGCGCGGGCGTCGAACAGCACGCCGGTGCGGGCCAGCGCCGCGGCCCCGTCGGCGTCCAGCAGCCCCGTCGCGCCGGGCGCCGGCCGGAAGTCGCCCGCCTCGGGCGACGGCGCCTCCACCGACAGCGGTCCCTCCCAGGCGGTCAATCCTCCGTCGAGGACGCTCACTTCCGGGTGACCCGTCCAGCGCAGCAGCCACCACGCGCGGGCGGCGGCCCAGCCCTGCCCGCCGTCGTACACGACGACCGGCCGCCCGGCCGACACCCCGGCCCGGCGCATGGCCGCGCCGAACACCTCCAGGTCCGGCAGCGGATGCCGGCCGCCGGCGCCCGGCGGGCCGGCCAGCTCACGGTCCAGATCGACGAAGACCGCACCGGGGATGTGGCCGGCCGCGTACTCGGCCCGCCCGTCGAAGGACGGCTCGCCGGCCGCCTTGGCCACGCTCAACTGCCAGCGCACGTCGAGCAGTACGGGCGGCGCCTCGCCCGCCAGCGCGGTCGCGAGGTCGGATGCGGAGATGATGGCGTTCATGGCCCCATCCTGGCGCACAGGGTGGCCGCGTCGTCCAGGTCCGGCTACTCTGCTCGGCCTGACAGGCTGCATCACCGCCCGTACTCGACCGAGTACCTGCTGTGCAGCCGATCAATGAGACGCAATCACCCCGCATCCACCCGCATCAAGCTGTAGCGAGCCACAGCAAGCCGCATCAAGTCACTCGGTCAACCATCGATCAACCCACTCACCGAACGGACGTAAGCCGCGCTTCGGACACCCTTCGGACACGGTCCGGTAGCGGCGGCGCGCCGGAGCGCGTGACGCCGGGGCCGGTGCGAGCATCGGCCCCCGGGGGGCCGGAGTGCGGACACGACGCGGCCACCACGAGGGGCCGAGGAGAGAGTTGACGATGACCGAGGCACGGGGGCCGGACGGCCGACGCGGCGCAGCACACGCCCGGTACACGCCCGGCGCGCCCTGCTGGGTGAGCCTGATGGTGCACGGCATGGCCGCGACCCAGGACTTCTACGGAGCACTGTTCGGCTGGGAGTTCCGGCCCGGCCCGCGCCAACTCGGCCCGTACGTGCGGGCCCTGCTCGACGGCCACGACGTCGCGGGCATCGGACTGCTGCCGCCGGACCGGCATCTGCCGGTCGCGTGGACGCCGTACTTCGCCTCCGACGACGCCGACCGGACGGCCGAGCGGGTGCGGCTGTGCGGCGGCACGGTCGGCGTGGGCCCGCTCGACGCCGACGACGCCGGGCGGCTCGCCATCTGCTCGGACCCGGCGGGCGCGGTCTTCGGCGTGTGGCAGGCGGCGGCGCACCGCGGCACGGACGTCGCCGGCGTCCCCGGCGCCCCGGCGTGGCACGAGCTGCTGACGTACGAGACCACGAACGTCGCCAAGTTCTACGGCACCCTCTTCGGCCACGAGGTCAAGACGGTGGAGTCCGCCGGCCTCGACCGGGTGATGCTCCACCTCGACGGCCGCCCGGTCGCCGGGGTGCACGGCCTCGGCAGAGCCCTGCCCCGCGACCGGGGCCCGCACTGGCTGACGTACTTCGAGACCGCCGACCCGGACGCCGCGGCGGACCTGGTGACCGACCTGGGCGGACAGGTGCTGGATCCGCCGCACGAGACGGGGCGGGGCAGGACGGCGACGGTGACCGATCCGGCGGGGGCGCGGTTCTCCCTGATCCGGAGCGGGCGGTAGCGCTCTCCGCTCGGCCGCCCGGCGTCAGCCCGTGACCGGCCGGGACCCGAGCGCGTACTCCGCCCACACCGTCTTGCCCGGCCCGTCCGGGCGCGGATGCCAGTCCCAACGGGCCGCGAGCTCCGACACGAGGAGCAGCCCACGGCCGGTTTCCCCGTCACCGGCGTCCCCCTCCCGGAGCGCGGGGCGGCGGGGAACGCGCTCCGCGCGGGCGTCGGTGACCTCGACACGGACGGCTCCGCCGTGGGGCGCGGCCTGCAACCGCAGGCGGAAGTCCCGGCCGGGGACGTGTCCGTGCCGCACGGCGTTCGCGGCCAGCTCCGCGACGATCAGGGTGATTTCCTCGTGCGGCTCGGTGCCGTACGGAATTCCCCACTCGTCCAGCCTGACGGCAGCCAGTCTCCGGGCGAGGCGCGCCCCGCGCGGTGTGGAGGTGAAGCACATCGCGAACGTGCGCGCCGCGGTCGGGGCCGCCATGGGGTTCGTCGTCATGCCGACCAAGATGCCGCCGGTCGCGTAGCGTTACCATCGGTCACGCTACGACAGGGGGCGGCTGTACGCGCGGTGTCGGCGCGTGTCTGCGCCGCGGATCGTGACGGCGTCCACTGCGGGGCGTTGGTTCGAGGAGGCGGTGATGCGGATGGCCGAGCGCAAGGGTGCTACGGGGGCCGGTGAAGTGCCGGGACAGCGTGAGAACGACGGCACCGGGTCGGTCGTGGGGCTCGGGGACGGCTGGGACGACGACGGGGCGGGGCGGCGTCCGGAGGACGAGGCCGGGCACGGAGTGGTCGTCGCCTTCGGGCAGACGATGAAGGCGCTCCGGGTGCGGGCGGGGCTGGAGCGCGAGGAGTTCGGGCGGCTGCTCGGGTACTCCGCGTCCACGGTCGCGTCGTTCGAGCAGGGGCGGAGGATTCCGTCGCCGAGGACGATCGACCGGGCGGACGAGGTGCTGGGGGCCGGGGGGTTGCTGTGTCTGTGGAAGGAGGAGGTGGAGCGGGCGCAGTATCCGACCTTCTTCCAGGGGATGGCGGCGCTGGAGAAGACGGCCGTCGAGCTGCTCTCCTACGACACCCTCGTGGTCAAGGGACTGCTTCAGACCGAGGAGTACATGAGGGCGTTGCTGGGCATGCGACGCCCTCCTCTGGACCAGGAAATCATCGAGCAGCGGGTGGCAGCGCGGCTGGTCCGGCAAGCCATCTTCGACCGACGGCCCGCCCCGTTGTTCAGTTCTGTGATGGACGAGTCGGTGCTGCGACGTTGCTACGGCGGTCGGGGCGTGCTGCGTGGGCAGTTGGAGCATCTCCTCCTGATCGGTCAGAAGCCCCACGTCGAGATCCAAGTCATGCCGCTGTGCAGCGAGGAAAGCGCTGGCGTGGACGGGCCGTTCACCGTCGTCACGCAGAAGGGCGGCAAAAAGTTCGTGTATCTCGAAGCCCAGGGCACCAGCACTCTTCAGACCGACCCGGATCACGCGGCTCTCGCCGCCGCCCGCTATGGGATCATCCGATCGCAGGCTCTCACTCCGCGAGAGTCACTGAGGTTCATCGAAGGGTTGCTGGGAGAGCTATGAACAACGCCGAGTCCTCAACCGCCTCCGGCCTCGTCTGGTTCAAGAGCAGCTACAGCGGAGCCGAGGGCGGCGATTGTGTCGAGGTCGCTGACGCCACGGCAGTCGTGCACGTCCGCGACTCCAAGGCCATAACCGGCCCCGTCCTCACCGTCTCGCGCCAGGCGTGGGCGGAGTTCGTCGGGCCCGTCTCAGCGGGGCGTCCGTAGCCGGAATAGGCCCGCCCCACCCCGCGTTGCCGCGATCATGACGACGAGCGCATCCAAGCCCGAGGTACTGAAGTACACCGCCTTCTCCGGCGATCCCGAGGGCGGGAACCCCGCCGGTGTCGTGCTGGACGCCACCGGGCTGGGCGACGAGGACATGCTGGCCATCGCCGCGGACCTCGGTTACTCGGAGTCCGCGTTCCTGACCGCTCCCCCGGAAGGGCTCGGCGGTCAGGAGGGGCGGGCGTTCGGGATCCGTTACTTCAGTCCCAAGGCCGAGGTGCCGTTCTGCGGGCACGCCACCGTCGCGACCGCCGTCGCGCTCGCCGAGCGGATCGGGCCCGGGGAGCTGGTGTTCGCGACGCGGGCGGGCACCGTGCCGGTGGAGGTGGCCGAGGTGGACGGGGCCCTCCGGGCCACGCTCACCAGCGTCGAGCCGCACGTCGAGGGGATCGCCGACGCCGACCTCGCGGAGGCGCTCGCCGCGCTAGGGTGGCCGGCTGCCGATCTCGATCCTGCCTTCCCGCCCCGGATCGCGTTCGCCGGCGCCCGTCATCTCGTGCTGGCGGCGGCGACGCGCGCCCGCCTCGCCGATCTGGCCTACGACTTCGCGCGGCTGGAAGCACTGATGCACCGCTTGGACCTGACCACCGTCCAGTTGGCATGGCGGGAGTCGGCCACCGTCTTCCACGTCCGCGACCCGTTCCCCGTGGGCGGTGTCGTGGAGGACCCGGCGACCGGGGCCGCGGCCGCCGCGTTCGGCGCGTACCTCCGGGAGCTGGGCCTGGTCCCCGAGGATGCCGTGCTCACCCTGCATCAGGGCGAGGATCTCGGCCGGCCCGGCGAGCTGACGGTGACGCTGCGCGCGGGCGACCGACGGGTCCGGGTCGGCGGCGCCGGGGCCCGCATCGGCTGATCAACTGCCGGGCGAGGCCCATCGTTCAGGTGTCGGCCGGACGGCGGCCCCCTCGTCCGGCCGACCGGGCGGCGGGTCGGGTCGGCCGTCGTCCCCGTGCCGGCCGGGCCGCGGGTCAGGCCGAGGTGATCGGCAGGACGTCCGGCGACAGCGCCGCAGCGCGGGCCGATGCGGCCGTCATGCGGCGGCGGTGGTGACGCCGGCACAGGACCTCGTAGCCGATCGTGTCACCCTGGTCGACGTCCCCCACGACCACCTGCGCGCCCTCGACCACCATCACCCCGCCCACCGTGCGGGCGTTGTGGGTGGCGCGGGCGCCGCACCAGCACAGGGCCTCCACCTGGAGCACCTCCACCCGGTCCGCCAGTTCCACCAGCCGCTGGGAACCGGGGAACAGCTTGGTGCGGAAGTCGGTCGTGATGCCGAAGGCGTAGACGTCCACCTCCAGGTCGTCCACCACGCGCGCGAGCTGGTCGATCTGTGCCGGGGCGAGGAACTGCGCCTCGTCGGCGATGACGTAGTCGGCGCGGCGGCCCCGGGAGAGGTGGTCGACCAGATACGCGTACAGGTCCATGCCGTCCTCGACCTCGACCGCGTCGGTGACCAGGCCGAGCCGTGAGGACAGTTTGCCCTCGCCGGCGCGGTCGTCGCGGGTGAAGATCATGCCCTGGAGTCCGCGCGCGGAGCGGTTGTGCTCGATCTGCAGTGCCAGCGTCGACTTCCCGCAGTCCATCGTTCCGGAGAAGAAGACCAGCTCGGGCATGGGGGGTTGAGCACCTTTCGGCATCACGGGTCGGGAAACGTCAGGAGCGTACTTCGAGCAGCGGGACCAGCTGCTCGGCCGGGGTCATCGAGCCGTGGTTGCCGACCATGGACGACTCCTTGGGCTCCCGCTCGGAGGCGATGAGCAGCACGTCGTCCCGCGCGGCGGCCACCACGTCGCCGATCCGGGCGTACACCCGCTCGTCGATGTGCGGACCGAACCAGCCGGCCGCGATCGCCTCGTCCCTCGAAGCCACCCAGAACTGCTCGCCGAGCACCTCGCGCCAGCAGGTCAGCACGTCGTTCGCGGCGCCCGGCACCGCGTAGACGTGACGGGCCCGGCCCTCGCCGCCGAGCAGGGCGACGCCGGCGCGCAGCTCCCAGTCCTCGTCGAAGTCGATGCGGTGCTGCTCGTCGAAGGGCACGTCGATCATGCCGTGGTCGGCGGTGATGTAGAGGGCACTGCGCGGCGGCAGCTGCTCGGCCAGCCGCTGGGCGAGCCGGTCGACGTACATGAGCTGGCCGCGCCAGGTGTCCGACTCGACGCCGAAGCGGTGCCCGGAGCCGTCGACCTCGGCGTAGTACGTGTAGACCAGGCTGCGGTCGGCGGCGGCGAGCTGCTCGGCGGCGACGTCCATGCGCTCCTCGCCGGACAGCCGCCCGAGGAACGTTCCGCCGCTGAGCGCGACCTTGGTCAGCGGGGTGTTCTGGAAGGTCGGGGAGGTGACCTGGGCGGCGTGCACACCGGCGGCGTCGGCCAGCTGGAAGAGGGTGGGGTACGGCTGCCAGGCGTCCGGGGCGGTCCACGGCTGCCAGCGGAGCTGGTTCATCAGCTCGCCGGTGTCGGGGTTGCGCACCGTGTAGCCGGGCAGGCCGTGCGCGCCCGGCGGCAGTCCGGTGCCGACGGAGGCGAGGGAGGTGGCGGTGGTCGCCGGGTAGCCGGCGGTGATCGGGCGGCCGGTGCCGCCGCGGGAGCTGCCGAGGAGGGAGTGGAGGAAGGGAGCCTCGTCGGGGTGGTCGCGCAGCTGTTCCCAGCCGAGGCCGTCGATCAGGAAGACGCAGGCGCGGTCGGCGGGGGCCAGCTCGGGTATCGCGGCGGTCACGCCGGGCACGCCCATGCCGGCGGCGAGGGTGGGCAGCAGGTCGGCGAGCGATCCGGCGCCGTACTCGGGCACGGGCGCGGAGGCGACGGCGAGGGGTTCCGGGTGGGCGTCCCAGGCGGTGGGGTGCGCCATCAGCGGCCGACGTTCGCGGTCGCCTCGGAGATGGCCTGCGCGAAGGCGAGGGCCTGGCGCACCGTCTCGGGACCGTCGCCGGCCTCGCTGACGCGCAGGCTGAGGTCGTCGGCCGTGGAGTTGCCGGTGTAGCCGTGGTCGGCCTCGCAGTTGGGGTCGCCGCAGGCGGCGGGCTCCAGGTCGATGCGGGAGACGGCGCCCCAGCCGATGGTCAGCACGACCTCGCGCGGCAGGGTGCCGGGCGTGTACGACTCCGGGTTGGCGACGACGCGGCTGAGCACGACCGAGGAGATCCGGCCGAGCTTGACGGATTCGGTGGACGTCGTGGCGTACGGGGACGGGGAGGTGTCGTCGGCGGCCTGCTCGTCGGTGTGGCTGACGATGAAGCGGTTGTCCGTGAGGACCAGCACGGTGACGTGCCGGCGGACCTCGTTCTGGTCGAACGTCGTCTCCTGGTGGACCAGGTACGACCGGATGGGCTCGCCGCCCACGGCGGTCTCCACCGCCTCGGCCACGAGGGCCGGGTAGTAGCCGCTGCGCTCGATCGCCGCACGCAGCCCCTGGGTCGTCGTACTGGTCTTGGCCATGCGGTCCATCCTACGGGGGCCCACCGACTGCGAGGCACCGCTCGCGCCACCCGCCCGCTCGCGCCGGTCCGGGGTGGGCGGGCGGGGCACCGGGCTGCGGGGGCTGTGCTCGGGTGTCGTGCTCGGCCGACGGGCGGGGCGGGGCTCAGTAGGCGGGCAGGGTGCGCGGGCCGAGGTCGCCGCGGGCGGGCGGGGGCGCCAGCCGGACGGAGGCGCCGAGGACGCTCAGGCCGTGCGGGGCGACGACGACCGGCTCCAGGGTGACCGCGACCACCTCCGGGTGGTCGTCGACCAGGCGGGACACCCGCAGCAGCAGTTCCTCCAGGGCGGGGGTGTCGACGGGGGTCGAGCCACGCCAGCCGAACAGCAGCGGCGCGGTCCGGATGGAGCGGATCAGCGAGGCCGCCTCCCGGTCGGTGACGGGGACCAGCCGGTGCGCCATGTCGCCGAGCAGCTGGGACGCGGCTCCCGCGAGCCCGAAGGAGAGCACCGCTCCGGCAGCGGGGTCGATCACGGTCCGTACGACGGTGTCCACCCCGCGCGGCGCCATCCGCTGCACGACCGGCCGCAGCTCCCCGGGGTCGCCGAACAGCTCCGTCAGCTCGGCGAAGGCGCGGCGCAGCTGCTCCTCGTCGGCGAGGTCGAGCCGTACGCCGCCGAGGTCCGCGCGGTGACGCAGATGCGGGGCGGTGGCCTTGAGGGCGACGGGGTAGCCGAGCGTGCGGGCGGCGGCGACGGCGTCGTCCGGGGCGGGTGCGGGCAGGGCGCGGTGGACGGCGATGCCGTACGTGCCGAGCAGGTCGCAGGTCTCGTCCGTGCCGAGGGTGAGGCCCTGTCCGCGCGCGAGGAGGCCGCCGATCAGCTCGGCGGCGGCGCGCTCGTCGATGTCCTCGTACTCGGGGACCTTGCCGGGGTCGGCGTTGTCGCGCCGCCACTGCGCGTACTTGACGGCTTCGGCGAGGGCGCGGACGGCCCGCTCGGCGGCGGGGTAGGCGGGGATGAGGCGGCCTTCTGCGGGGGACGGGGTGGGGGTCGGGTGCGTGGCAGGGGCTGTGGCAGGGGCTGGGGTCGGCTCAGGGGCCTGCGGGCCGGTCGGCGCGGCCGGTGGCGGTACTGCGGGCGCCGGCGGTGATGCCGCGGGCGCCGGCGGTGGTGGCGCGGGCGCCGGCGACTGCGGGACCGCAGGCGCGGCCGGCTGCGGCGCCGTGCCGGCCGCCGCGGAGAGCGCCGCCGCCAGGCCGCCCAGCTCCACGTGCACGACCAGCACCGGCTTGGACGGCACCGCGGCGGCGGCCGACCGGAGCGCCTGCGCCAGCGCCGCGTCCTCGGCCGGCGCCTCCCCGATGGCCGGGATCGCCGTCACCACGACCGCGTCGCAGGCCTCGTCGGCCAGCGCCCGGGACAGGGCCGCGCGGAAGTCCTCCGGTGACGCGCCCGTGGTCAGGTCCAGCGGGGGCAGCGGACGCAGCCCTTCGGCGAGGCAGGCGTCGTACGACAGCAGGCCGAGCGACTCGGAGTTGCCGAGGATCGCCACGCGCGGGCCGGCGGGCAACGGCTGGCGGGCGAGCAGCAGGCCCGCGTCGACCAGCTCGGTGATCGTGTCCACGCGGATCACCCCGGCCTGCCGCAGCAGCGCGGAGACCGTGGCGTGCGGGAGCCGGGTCGCCCGGACGGCGTGTCCCTGGGGGGCGGCTCCGCCGTGGCGCGCGCCCTGCACCACGACCAGCGGCTTGACGGCCGCCGTGCGCCGCGCGAGACGCGTGAACTTGCGCGGATTGCCGATGGACTCCAGGTACATCAGGGCGACGTCGGTGTCCGGGTCGTCGTACCAGTACTGGAGGACGTCGTTGCCGGAGACGTCGGCGCGGTTGCCGGATGAGACGAAGGTCGACACACCCGTGACGCCGGTGACTCCGCCGCCGCGCCGGTGCAGCCGGGACAGCAGCGCGACGCCGATGGCCCCGGACTGGGCGAAGAGACCGATCCGGCCGGGGCGCGGCATCTCGGGCGCGAGCGAGGCGTTGAGCCGCACCTCCGGGGAGGTGTTGATGACGCCGAAGGCGTTGGGGCCGATGATCCTCATCCCGTACGCGCGCGCGTGCCGCACCAGTTCGCGCTGGCGCTCGCGGCCCTCGGGCCCGCTCTCGGCGTACCCGGCGGAGATCACCACGAGCCCCTGCACGCCGTGTTCGCCGCACTCCGCGACCACCTCGGGCACGTGCCGCGCGGGCACCGCGACGACGGCGAGGTCGACGGGCCCCTCGATGTCGCGCACCGAGCGGTGGGCGGGGACGCCGTCGATCTCCTTCCGCCCCTCGGGCAGGGCGCGGTTGACGGCGAACAGCGGGCCGGTGAAACCGGCCTCCTTGAGATTGCCGAGGATGTCGCGGCCCACGCCTCCGGGGGTGCGGCCGACGCCGACGACGGCGACCGAGCCGGGCGCCAGCAGCCGCCGTACCGACCGTCCCTCGGCGCGCTGCTCCCGCGCCCGCTGGACGGCGAGCGACCGGTCGGTGGGTTCGAGGTCCAGCTCCAGGCGTACGACGCCGTCCTCGAAGCTGCGCTTCTGGGTGTACCCGGCGTCCGTGAACACCTTGATCATCTTGGTGTTGGCGGGCAGCACCTCGGCGGCGAAGCGGCGGATGCCGCGTTCGCGGGCGACGGCGGCGATGTGCTCCAGCAGCGCGGAGGCGACGCCCCTGCCCTGGTGGGCGTCCTGGACGAGGAAGGCGACCTCGGCCTCGTCGGCGGGCGCGGAGGCCGGCATGCCGTCGGCGCCGATGCGGTCGTAGCGGACGGTGGCGATGAACTCGCCGCCGACCGTGGCCGCGAGGCCCACGCGGTCCACGAAGTCGTGGTGGGTGAAGCGGTGGACGTCCTTGGCGGACAGGCGCGGGTAGGGGGCGAAGAAGCGGTAGTACTTCGACTCGTCCGACACCTGCTCGTAGAAGCTCACCAGGCGGTCGGCGTCGTCGACGGTGATGGGGCGCACGCGCGCGGTGCCGCCGTCGCGGAGCACCACGTCGGCCTCCCAGTGGGCGGGGTACGCGTGCCGGTCCGACGGGCTCTGCATGGGCCCCAGGGTACGGCTCGCGCCCGGTGGCGGCGCGGGGCAGTCTGGGGCTGCCGGGCCGCGCGGCGGTCCGGGGGCCGGCAGACCGTGGGCCGGCCCGGGGGTCGGACCCGGCAGGCCGCGCGCCGGGCAGGGCTCACCGTATGGGAAACTGGTCTAGACAACCCTGAACACCTGAAGGGCAGCATCGCATGGCTGAGCGCCGCGTCAACGTCGGCTGGGCCGAGGGTCTCCACGCCCGCCCCGCCTCCATCTTCGTCCGAGCCGCCATGGCCGCAGGCGTCCCGGTGACGGTCGCCAAGGCGGACGGCAACCCCGTCAACGCGGCCTCCATGCTGGCCGTTCTCGGTCTGGGCGCACGGGGCGGCGAGGAGATCGTGCTGGCTTCGGACGCCGAGGGCGCGGACGCCGCCCTGGACCGGCTGGCCAAGCTGGTCGCGGAGGGACTCGAGGAACTGCCCGAGACGGTCTGAGCCCTCGGTGATACCTCGGGAATCCCTCGGGGGCAATGCCATGAACCGCGTCGCCCGTTCCGGGTGGCGCGGTTTCTGCTCTGCGCCCGGCGCGACTTTCTCTCCGCCCGGCGCGACTTCCACTCTCCGCGACGGGCGTGCGGGAAGAATTCGACGCACCCGGAAAGGGCAGCGGAAATACGCCTCCGCCGAATTGCTTCTCTTTGTATACGGCCCTCTTGTTAATATCGGAGGCCCGTCACGTTTACGGGATGTTGCGAAGTCCTCACACGCTCCGCGCGGTCGGCGCCGCCCGAGAAGCGCAGCCGGTGCGCACCGGTCGCGCGCTCGGTGTGCAGCGCCGTGAGCGCCCGCGCGCGCTCGCTGTCGCCGCGCGCCACGGCGTCCACGATCGCCCCGTGCTCCGTCCAGGACTCCAACGGGCTGGCGGGCGCGTCCACCGCGTACATCCAGGCGATCTTGTGCCGCAGCTGGGTCAGCATGGAGGTCAGGGCGGGGCTGCCGGAGGCCTGGGCGAGCGTCTCGTGGAACCAGCCGCCCAGGGAGCGCAGATCCTCGCTGCTGCCGCGCCGGGCCCGTTCCTGGCCCAGCCGGACCAGCCCGCGCAGCACCTTCAGATGGGCCTCGGTGCGGCGCTGGGCGGCGCGGGAGGCGCCCAGCGGCTCCAGCAGCATGCGCATCTCCAGCAGGTCGGCGGCCTCCTGCTCGGTGGGTTCCGCGACGCACGCGCCCGCGTGCCGCCGGGTCACCACGAAGCCCTCGGCCTCCAGCGTGCGCAGGGCCTCGCGGACGGGGACGCGGGAGACGCCGTAGCGGCGGGCGAGGAGTTCCTCGGTGAGCCGGCTGCCGCGCTCGTAGACACCGGCGACGATGTCGTCCCGGATCGCCGTGCATACCGAGTGCGCCGGAATACGCATGACCGACCTCCGCCTTAATCCCCGTGAAACGTCGACGATTGACGTGTGTTCAGTGACTCTATGGCAGCGGGCCGGAATTTCCGATGGCAGGCCGGAATCCAGGGATATTTTTTGGACAACGCACGTCCGAAAAGACCGAAAGCCCCGGCTCGGGGAGCCGGGGCCGCGGGTGTTTCGGGTTGGGGCGCCGTCAGAGGCTCACGCCGTGCGCGCGGAGGTACGCCAGCGGGTCGATGTCCGAGCCGTACTGCGCGCTCGTGCGGGCCTCGAAGTGCAGGTGCGCTCCGGTGACGTTGCCGGTGGCACCGGACAGGCCGATCTGCTGCCCCGGTGTGACGCTCTGGCCCACGGACACGGCGACGGAGGACAGGTGGCCGTACTGGGTGTAGGTGCCGTCGTTCATCCGGAGGACCACCTGGTTGCCGTACGCACCTCCCCAGCCGGCCTCCACGACGGTGCCGGAGCCGACCGCGCGGACGGGCGTGCCGCTCGCGGCGTGGAAGTCGATGCCCGTGTGGCTGCCGGAGGACCACACCGCGCCGCCCGCCCGGTAGGCGGTGGAGACGTAGGAGCCGGCGATCGGCGCCACGTAGGTGTTGAGGCGCAGCCGCTCGGCCTCGCGGGCCGCTCGGGCCCTCTCCGCGCGGGCCTGCTCGGCCCGGGCCTCGGCCCGCTTCTTCGCGGCGGCCTCCGCCTTCGCCTCGGCGGCGGCGCGCTCGGCGGCCTGGTGCTGCGCGGCGGCCTGGGCGTCGATCTGCTCGGCGACCGAGTCGCCGATGGTGACGACCGGCAGCAGGCCGGTCTGCCCGGCGGCGGGTTCGGCGGCGCCCGCGGGGGCCGCGAGGATGCCCATGACGCCGCTGGTGGTGAGGGCGGCGGCGCCGGCCATACGGGCGGTGGTGCGCTGCATACGGCCGGGACGACGGTGCTTCCCGGTGGCGCAGGTGAACGCCATGGAGTGGCTTGTCCTTTCCTTCCCTCTCGCCTACCGGGTTAGCTGACGGGTTCGGAGCAGGAAGGTCTCCTACGGACTCCCTCGCCGTGCGCGCGGGCGTCCGATTCACCCCAGGGACTTGGTGGTTGGGTCCCCGGCTCCCCTGGCTCGCGCCGTACGGGGACTCGGCGATGACTGTCCGGTGCCGCGGGTGCGGCGCACTGCCTGACGGACAGCCCGCAAGACGCTAAGCGCGGCTGTCTTCAATTCTCAAACGCAGCCGGGGGTTTGTAGCGCATCCCACAGGGCAGAGCGGCATCTCCTGGATCAATTCGGGCATACGTCGGCCCTGGTGACACTCGGGGCGTCCCGGGTCACCAGGGCCGTCACGCGCTTGCGTGCCGTCGGGCGGGCCGCACGCGCGGTCGTACCGCGCAAGCCGCCCGGCGCGGTCGTCGCGTCCGCCCGGCGCGGTTACTCGGCCGACACGACGGTGACCGGACCGATGCCGAGGGCCTCGACGGGCGCCTTGATCTGCGCGGCGTCGCCGACCAGGATCGTCACCAGCCGGTCCACCGGGAAGGCGTTGACCACCGCCGCGGTGGCCTCGACGGTGCCGGTCGCGGCCAACTGCCGGTAGAGGGTGGCCTGGTAGTCGTCCGGGAGGTGCTGCTCGACCTGGTCGGCGAGGGTGCTCGCCACGGCCGCCGCCGTCTCGTACTTCAGCGGCGCGACGCCGACGAGGTTCTGCACGGCGACGTCCCGCTCGGCGTCGGTCAGGCCCTCCGCGGCGAGCGTGCGCAGCACCTTCCACAGGTCCTCGAGCGCCGGGCCGGTGTTGGGCGTGTCCACGGAGCCGCTGATGGCGAGCATCGCGGCGCCCGAGCCGTCGGGCGCCGAGCGCAGCACCTGGCCGAAGGCGCGCACCCCGTAGGTGTAGCCCTTCTCCTCGCGCAGGACGCGGTCCAGACGGGAGGTGAGGGTGCCGCCCAGGCAGTAGGTGCCGAGCACCTGCGCGGGCCACACGCGGTCGTGCCGGTCGGCGCCGATCCGGCCGATCAGCAGCTGCGTCTGGACGGCGCCGGGCCGGTCCACGATCACGACGCGGCCGGTGTCGTCGGCGGTGACCGGCGGCACCGGGCGGGGCTGCGCCATGGAGCCGGTCCAGGCGCCGAGGGTGTCGCCGAGCAGCCCGTCCAGGTCGACGCCGGTGAGGTCGCCGACGACCACGGCGGTGGCGGTCGCGGGGCGGACGTGCTTCTCGTAGAAGGCGCGCACGGCCGCCGCGTCGATGCCGGAGACCGTCTCCTCGGTGCCCTGACGGGGGCGCGACATGCGTGAGGTGGCCGGGAACAGCTCCTTGGACAGTTCCTTGGCGGCGCGGCGGGAGGGGTTGGCCAGCTCGTGCGGGATCTCGTCGAGGCGGTTGCGCACCAGGCGCTCGACCTCGCTGTCGGCGAACGCGGGCGCCCGCAGCGCGTCGGCGATGAGGCCGAGGGCCTTGGCCAGGCGCGAGACGGGGACCTCGAGGCTGAGGCGGACGCCGGGGTGGTCGGCGTGCGCGTCGAGGGTGGCGCCGCAGCGCTCCAGCTCGGCGGCGAACTCCTCGGCGGAGTGCTTGTCGGTGCCCTCGGAGAAGGCCCGCGCCATGATCGTGGCGACGCCGTCGAGGCCGGTCGGCTCGGCTTCCAGGGGGGCGTCGAGGAGGACCTCCACGGCGACGACCTGCTGGCCGGGGCGGTGACAGCGCAGGACGGTCAGGCCGTTGTCGAGGCTGCCGCGCTCGGGGGCCGGGAAGGCCCACGGCTTGGGCTCGCCCGCGCGGGGCTGGGGGTGGAATTCCATGGTGGCGAGCTCGGTCACTTGGCCGCCTCCTCGTTCTCGTCGTCGGACTCGGCGGCTTCCGCGGCATCGGCGGCATCGGCCGGGGTCTCTGCCCCGGGGGTGGGCTCGTAGACGAGCACCGCGCGGTTGTCGGGGCGCAGGCGGGCCTCGGCGACCTCCCGGACCTCCTCCGGCGTCACCTCCAGCACGCGCTGGACGGCGGTCAGGGCGAGCTGCGGGTCGCCGAACAGGACGGCGTACCGGCACAGTTCGTCGGCGCGGCCCGCGACGGTGCCGAGCCGGTCCAGCCACTCGCGCTCCAGCTGGGCCTGGGCGCGCTCCATCTCCTCGGCCGTAGGGCCCTCCTCGGCGAACCGGGCGAGCTCGTCGTCGATCGCGGCCTCGATGACCGGCACCTCGACGTCGCCGGAGGTCTTCACGTCCAGCCAGCCCAGGGAGGGCGCGCCGGCCAGCCGCAGCAGGCCGAAGCCGGCCGCCACCGCCGTACGGTCGCGGCGCACCAGCCGGTTGTAGAGGCGGGACGACTCGCCGCCGCCGAGGACGGTCAGGGCGAGGTCGGCCGCGTCGCACGCGCGCGTGCCGTCGTGCGGGAGGCGGTAGGCGGCCATCAGGGCGCGCGCCGGGACCTCCTCCTCGACGACCTCGCGCAGCTGCTCGCCGATGACGTCGGGCAGCGAGCCGTCGCGCGGGGCGGGCTTGCCGTCGTGGGCCGGGATGGAGCCGAAGTACTTCTCGATCCAGGCGAGGGTCTGCTCGGGGTCGATGTCGCCGACGACCGACAGCACGGCGTTGTTGGGCGCGTAGTAGGTGCGGAAGAACGCGCGGGCGTCCTCCAGCGTGGCCGCGTCCAGGTCGGCCATGGAGCCGATCGGCGTGTGGTGGTACGGGTGGCCCTCGGGGTAGGCGAGGGCGGTCAGCTTCTCGAAGGCGGTGCCGTAGGGGACGTTGTCGTAGCGCTGGCGGCGCTCGTTCTTGACGACGTCGCGCTGGTTCTCCATCGACTCGTCGTCGAGGGCGGCGAGCAGGGAGCCCATGCGGTCGGCCTCCAGCCAGAGCGCGAGCTCCAGCTGGTGGGCGGGCATGGTCTCGAAGTAGTTGGTGCGCTCGAAGCTGGTGGTGCCGTTGAGCGAGCCGCCGGCGCCCTGCACCAGTTCGAAGTGCCCGTTGCCCTTGACCTGGGCGGAGCCCTGGAACATCAGGTGCTCGAAGAGGTGAGCCAGGCCGGTGCGCCCCTTGACCTCGTGACGGGAGCCGACGTCGTACCAGAGGCACACCGCCGCGACCGGGGTCAGATGGTCCTCGGAGAGCACCACCCGCAGCCCGTTGGCGAGGCGGTGCTCGGTCGCTGTCAGGCCGCCGGAGCCTGCCTCGGCTGTGGCCGTGTGACCCATGGGCATGTACGTCCCTTCGATCGCGATGCGGTCGTGAAACCGCGGATTTCCTGCCGGTCCTGCCACTGTATGCAAGCGGCGCGACCCCCTGCGAAGTTCCCGGCCCGGGTACGCCGAGAGCGAGAAACGCGACGGGACGGGTGGACGGAGGCGCGCGGGGAGCGCGGATCGCCCGCGGGGGGTGCGCGTCGCCCCAAGGGGCGCGCGGCGGACCGAGGCGCGCCCGCCCTCACCGGCGGACGACCGACAACCGACGGACGGACGGCGGACGGCGGACGGCGGACAACCGACGGACGGACGGCGGACGGCGGACAACCGACGGACGGCGGACGGCGGACGGCGGACGGCGGACAACCGACGGACGGCGGACGGCGGACGGCGGACAACCGACGGACGGCGGATGGGCGACGGACGGGCGACGGCCACGGGCGGACGACGGCCCACCACGCACCGCGCACACGCGCCCGCCGCGGCCCGTAGGCTGCGGGCGGCGCGAGGTCCGACGGCGACGGCGCGTAGCCTGCGGGCAGCGTGGGGTCGGGTGGCCGACGTCGGGTCCTGGGTCCGCGTTGTCAGTGCCGCGGTCCACAATGGTCCGCGTCAGATCCGTCCAACGCTTCAGCAAGGAGCCGGCAGCGATGGCCCGCCGCAGCACGAAGACCCCGCCGCCCGACGACTCGTACGAGGAGAAGATCCTCGACATCGACGTCGTGGACGAGATGCAGGGCTCCTTCCTCGAGTACGCGTACTCGGTCATCTACTCCCGCGCCCTGCCGGACGCCCGTGACGGACTCAAGCCCGTGCACCGCCGCATCGTGTACCAGATGAACGAGATGGGCCTGCGCCCCGACCGCGGCTACGTCAAGTGCGCCCGCGTCGTCGGCGAGGTCATGGGCAAGCTGCACCCGCACGGCGACGCGTCGATCTACGACGCCCTGGTGCGCATGGCCCAGCCCTTCTCGATGCGCGTGCCCCTGGTGGACGGCCACGGCAACTTCGGCTCGCTCGGCAACGACGACCCGCCCGCGGCCATGCGGTACACCGAGTGCCGTATGGCCGAGGCCAGCAGCCTGATGACGGAGTCGATCGACGAGGACACGGTCGACTTCAACCCCAACTACGACGGCCAGGAGCGCGAGCCGGTCGCGCTGCCCGCCGCGTTCCCCAACCTCCTGGTCAACGGCTCGTCGGGCATCGCCGTCGGCATGGCCACCAACATGCCTCCGCACAACCTGCGCGAGGTCATCGCCGCCGCCCGCCACCTGATCAAGCACCCGAACGCCGACCTGGACGCCCTGATGCGGCACGTCCCGGGCCCCGACCTGCCCACCGGCGGCCGGATCGTCGGCCTGGCCGGCATCCGCGACGCCTACGAGACGGGCCGCGGCAGCTTCAAGATGCGGGCGACGGTCTCCGTGGAGGACGTCACGGCCCGCCGCAAGGGCCTGGTCGTCACCGAACTGCCCTTCGCGGTCGGCCCGGAGAAGGTCATCGCGAAGATCAAGGACCTGGTCGGCTCGAAGAAGCTCCAGGGCATCGCCGACGTCAAGGACCTCACCGACCGCGAGCACGGGCTGCGCCTGGTCATCGAGGTCAAGAACGGCTTCGTGCCCGAGGCGATCCTGGAGCAGCTGTACAAGCTGACGCCGATGGAGGAGTCCTTCGGCATCAACAACGTCGCGCTGGTGGACGGCCAGCCGCTCACCCTCGGCCTGAAGGAGCTGCTCGAGGTCTACCTCGACCACCGCTTCGAGGTCGTCCGCCGCCGCTCGGAGTTCCGCCGCGGCAAGAAGCGCGACCGGCTGCACCTGGTCGAGGGCCTGCTGACGGCCCTGGTGGACATCGACGAGGTGATCCGCCTGATCCGCTCCAGCGAGAACTCCGCGCAGGCCAAGGAGCGCCTGATGGAGGCCTTCTCACTGAGCGAGGTCCAGACGCAGTACATCCTCGACACGCCGCTGCGCCGGCTGACCAAGTACGACCGCATCGAGCTGGAGGCCGAGAAGGACCGGCTCACCGCGGAGATCGAGGAGCTGACGCGGATCCTCGACTCCGACGCGGAGCTGCGCAAGCTGGTCTCCGCCGAACTGGCGGCAGTGGCCAAGAAGTTCGGCACCGAGCGCCGTACGGTCCTGCTGGAGTCGGCGGCGTCCACGACGGCCACCGTGCCGCTGCAGGTGGCGGACGACCCGTGCCGGGTGCTGCTGTCCTCGACGGGACTGCTGGCGCGTACGGCCAACGCCGAGCCGTTCGCGGAGGACTCCGACGGCCGCCGCACCAAGCACGACGTGATCGTCTCGGCGGTGCCGGCCACCGCGCGCGGGGAGATCGGCGCGGTCACCTCGGCCGGCCGGCTGCTGCGCATCAACGTCGTCGACCTGCCCCAGCTGCCGGACACGGCCGCCGCGCCGAACCTGTCCGGCGGTGCGCCGCTCGCCGAGTTCGTCTCCCTGGAGGACGACGAGACGGTCATCTGCCTGACCACGCTGGACGAGTCCTCCCCGGGCCTGGCGATCGGCACGGAACAGGGCGTGGTCAAGCGCGTGGTCCCGGACTACCCCGCCAACAAGGACGAGCTGGGGGTCATCGGTCTCAGGGAGGGCGACCGGATCGTGGGCGCGGTGGAGCTGCGCACCGGCGAGGAGGACCTGGTCTTCATCACCGACGACGCGCAACTGCTGCGCTACCAGGCGGCGCAGGTCCGCCCGCAGGGCCGCCCGGCCGGCGGCATGACGGGCATCAAGCTGGCGGAGGGGGCGAAGGTGATCTCCTTCACGGCCGTGGACCCGGCGGCGGACGCGGTCGTCTTCACCGTCGCCGGCTCGCGCGGCACGCTGGACGACTCGGTCCAGACGACCGCCAAGCTGACCCCCTTCGACCAGTTCCCGCGCAAGGGCCGGGCCACGGGCGGGGTCCGCTGCCAGCGGTTCCTGAAGGGCGAGGACTGCCTGTCGTTCGCCTGGGCGGGCGCCGCCCCGGCCCGCGCCGCGCAGAAGAACGGCACGCCGACGACCCTGCCCGAGATGGACCCGCGCCGCGACGGCTCGGGCGTGTCCCTGGCCAAGCCGGTGGGGGCGGTGGCCGGGCCGGTCTAGACGGGCGGTTCCTCGGAATCGGGGTCCTGCGTGTCGCGTACGTAGCGCAGGACGCCCCACATGCCGTGTTCGTCGGCGTGGCGGGCGTCCTCCTCGCACGCCCGGAGTTCCTTGTGGAGGGCGTCGGCGTCGATGCCGGAGCCGATGAGGACGAGCTGGGTGAGGTGCTGCTGCCCGGCCCCTCCCCACGGCTCGGGGGAGAAGCGCAGGAACCGGCCGACGGCGTGCACGCCGTAGCGGTTGCGGGGGTCGTGGACGCCGAAGTCGACGTATCCCTTGATCCGGTACAGCCCGTCCGGCCGGCTGTCCAGGAACGCCATCAACCGCCTCGGGTCGAGCGGCACTTCGGAGACGTACGACAGGCTGTCGTACCCGGTGTGCAGGTGACCGGCGTGGCCGTCCTCGCCGTCCTCGTGGACGTGCAGGTCGTCGAAGGACAGCTGTCCGATGCGCTCGCGCGACGGCCTGCAGTCGAAGAGGAACTCCGGGTCGATCCGGCCGTAGGCGGCCGGTACGACGGCCGCGCGGTCGGCGAGGGAGCGTACGGCGGCGAGCACGCCGTCGGCGTCCGGCGCGCGGTCGGTCTTGTTGACCACGACGAGGTCGGCCAGGGCGAGATGCCGGTCGATCTCCGGGTGCCTGGTGCGCGTCGCGGCGAACTCCGCCGCGTCCACGACCTCCACCAGGCCGCCGTACACGATCTCCGGATTCTCACTGGCCAGCACCATGCGCACCAGTTCCTGCGGCTCGGCGAGCCCGCTGGCCTCGATGACGACGACGTCGATGCCCGCCTCGGGCCGGGTCAGCCGGTCGAGGTAGACGTCCAGTTCGCCGGCGTCGACGGCGCAGCACAGGCAGCCGTTGCCGAGCGAGACGGTGGAGTCCCCGAGCGCGCCGGCCACGGCCATCGCGTCGATCTCGATCGCCCCGAAGTCGTTGACGACGGCGCCGATACGGCTGCCTCCGCTGTGGTGGAGGAGATGGTTCAGCAGGGTCGTCTTGCCGGAACCCAGGAACCCGGCGAGGATCACGACCGGGATCTGCCGGGCCGGGGTCCGCCGTCGGCCCGGATCCTGCTGCGGAGTCGGGCTCTGCCCCACTGTGCGACCTCTCTCACGCCTACGCGTGCACCGGTTCGCGGTCCGGCGCACGTACCGGGATGGGAATGCCGTCCCAGGATACGAGCCCGAAGAATCACCGCGAAGTGAACGATTGTTAGCAGCGCTCGCGGGGCAGACGTTGGGCATGGCGCCGGTTTGTGCGACCCCGCTTCCTTCCGTGCGCCTTCTCTCCGCCTCCCCGCCGATCAGAGCCGCTCGGCACCCTGGGAGACGCCCAGCGCCACCCACCGCTCGCCGGTCCCCTCCCCTCGGCCCGCACCCCGACGACCGGCGGACGCCGCCCTGAACCGGGGGTTGACATGGCCACACGGAAGTTCCGCGCGAGGTTCGGCTCCGCCGCGCTCGCGCTCTTCGCCGCCACCACGGCCACGGCCGCCGCCACCCTGGCGGCACGCCAACGCCGCTACGGCGACGCGCGCCTGCACGAGCGGCGGCTGGAACTGGAGGAACTGGCGATCCGGCGCACGGCGCTGGCCCACCAGCAGCGCATGCAGTGGGAACTGCTGACCCGCGCGATCGACGACCCCTCGCTCGCCGCGGTGATCGACACCTACGACAAGAGCATCCCGGCGGAGCGCCGCCGCCAGTTCTTCTACGCCAACGCCTGGTACGTCCACCTCTATCACCTGCACCGCGCGGGGCTGCTGGACAGGGAGGAGCTGTACCGGCATCTGCGGGAGTTCTTCCAGAGCCCGGTCTTCCGCGAGTACTGGGAGGCGTCCCGGCACATGCGCGCCTCCCTCAACGAGTCGTCCGAGGAGGCCCGGCTCGGCGTCATGGTCGACGGTCTGGTCCGTGATCTGGACGAGGCCGACACGGACGAGTGGTGGGTGGTCGGCAACCCGCCGAGCGACTGACCTGCCGGTCGACTGCTTCCGCCGGCCGGCCTTTCGACCGCTGCCCCGTCGGCCGGCCGACCCGCGGACCGGCCGACCTGCCTGCGGACCCATCCGCGTCCCGATCGCCGGACCTGCCTGCCTGCCGACCTGCCTGCCGACCTGCCTGCCTGCCGATCTGCCTGCCTGCCGATCTGCCTGCCGACCGGGTGAGACGACCGATTGAGACGACCGGGTGAGACGACCGGTGACTTTCGCGATCCCGTCACACCGGCCTCTCCCGCACCAGTAGCGTTCTCCCCACCACTGTGGCCAGTCTTCTGCATAAGGATCGGTACCTTTGAAAATCGTGCGCCGCATCGGTGTGCCTCCCAGCGCCCGGGGCAGTAACTCCGGAGCCACCTGCCCGGACGTCTTCGAGCTGAGCGACGGCAACTTCGCCGTGATCGGCACCGAGGCCACCGAGGCGCTGGAGCATGAGTTGCCCGCGGACGCCGCCCGCGCCGACTACGAACGCATCGTCATCGTCAGCCGGGAGACGCTGATCCGAGCCAAGGCGGACATCCCCGACGCATGACCGCCGCACGCGCACGCGTCCACCCGGAGCGTCCGTCCCGCAACCGCCCGGCCGTACGCCCACCGTCACCCGGGCCGGAGCCGGGCCGGCGAGCAGCCACCCCGACCCCGCTCGACGCCCCGCCGATGAGGCCTGGCGCCAGAACGGCTCCAGGCCACACGCATGTCCGGCCCCCGCCGGGCTCAGGCCGCCGGCGCCGCCCCGGCGCGGGGCACGTCCACCGGCGCCTCGGGGCCCACGTACCGCGCCGCCGGGCGGATGATCTTCGAGTCCTCGGCCTGCTCCAGGATGTTGGCGCTCCAGCCCACCGCGCGCGCCGCCGCGAAGGTCGGCGTGAACATCTCGCGCGGGATGCCGCACAGTTCCATGACGACGCCCGCGTAGAACTCGACGTTGGTGTGCAGTGCGCGGCCGGGCTTCAGCTCGGCGAGGATCGCCTCGACGCGCCGCTCCACCTCCACCGCGAAGTCCACCAGCGGGCCGCCGAACTTCTGGGCGATGCCGCGCAGCATCCGCGAACGCGGGTCCTCCGTCCGGTAGACGGGGTGCCCGAAGCCCATGATGCGGTCGCCGGCGAGGACCCGTTCCCGGATCCAGGGATCGATGCGGGCCACCGTGCCGATCGCGTCCAGGGTGTCCAGCGCCCGGCTCGGGGCGCCTCCGTGCAGCGGCCCGGACAGGGCGCCCACCGCACCGGCGAGACAGGCGGCGACGTCGGCGCCGGTGGACGCGATCACCCGGGCGGTGAAGGTTGACGCATTGAATCCGTGGTCAATGGTTGAGATGAGGTATTGCTCGACGGCCCGCGTCCGCTGGGGATCGGGCTCCTCGCCGGTCACCATGTACAGGTAGTTGGCCGCGTACGACAGGTCCTCGCGCGGCGGTACGGGCTCCAGCCCCTTGCCGAGCCGGTGCAGCGCGGTGAGGAGGGTGGGCACGGCGGCCGTCGCGGCGACGGCGTCCGCGCGGCGCCGGTCGGCGCCGATGTCGTACACGGGGCGGAAGCCCCGGGCCGCGCCGAGCAGGGACAGGGCCGTGCGCAGCCCGGCGAGCGGACCGGAGCGCGCGCCGGCCGCGGCGATGACCGGCAGCGCCGCCGACACCTCGTCGGGCAGCCGGCGCAGTGCGGCCGTCTCGGCGGTGAAGGCGGCGGCACGCGCGGCGTCGGGCAGTTCGCCGTGGACCAGCAGGTGCCAGACGTCCTCGAACCCGCGGGTCTGCGCGAGCTCGACGGCCGAGTACTGGCGGTAGTGGTAAAAGCCCTCCAGTCCTCGCACATCACCGATTCGGGTGTCGGTGACCACGACGCCCGCGAGCCCCCGCGGCACGTCGACAGAGGTGGCTGCTGACCTGTTGACGGACATGTTTTCCTCCCTGGGCTTGATTCGACTGTCCATGGTTGACTCAATCTCTGTCAACATTGATTGAATCAATGTTCAGTCAATGCATCCTCTAGGCCGATACGGTGAGCCCATGCGCGATCAAGAACCCGACCCGGCCCGGCCGGGCCGGCGGCTGAGCACCAGGGAGGCCGCCGAACTCCTCGGCGTGAAGCCCGAGACGGTGTACGCCTACGTCAGCCGCGGTCAGCTCAGCAGCAGGCGCGAACCCGGCGGCCGGGGCAGCACCTTCGACGCGGAAGAGGTCGAGGCGCTCGCCCGGCGCAACCGCCGGGACGGCGGCGGCGGTCAGGCCCCGGCCGCCGAGCCGTCGGTGCGCACACGCATCACGTTCATCGACAAGGACCGGTACTACTTCCGCGGCGTCGACGCGACGGAGCTGGCCACCCGGCACTCCTACGAGGAGATCGCCGAGTGGCTGTGGACCGGCGTCCTCTCCCCCGGCGTCACGTTCACCGCGCCGAAGGCCGCCGTCTCGGCCGCCCGGCGGGCGGTCGGCGCGCTGCCCGAGCACAGCGGCCCCACCGACCGGCTCCGGGTCGCCGCGATCGCCGCCTCGGCGGTCGACCCGCTCCGCTACGACCTGTCCGAACAGGCGGTGCTCGGCACCGCGCGGACCCTCATCCCCACCCTCGTCGCCGCCCTGCCCCCGGTCGGGCGCGACGGGAACCAGGACGAGGGCCCGCTCGCCGACCGCCTCTGGGCGCGCCTGAGCGTGCGCCCGCCGGACGAGGCGGGGCTGCGCGCCCTCGACATGGCTCTCGGTCTGCTGGTCGACCACGACCTGGCCGCCTCCACGCTCGCGGTCCGCGTCGCCGCGTCGGCCAGGGCGCACGCCTACGCCGCCGTCTCCGCCGGACTCGGCGTGATCGAGGGCCCCCTGCACGGCGCGGCGAGCGGACTCGCCCACCGGCTGCTCACCGAGGTGCTGGACCGCGGCGACGCGATGCCCGTGGTCGCCGAGGAACTGCGGGCCGGCCGGCGCATCCCGGGCCTCGGCCACCGGCTGTACGCCGGCGAGGACCCCCGCGCGACGGCCCTGTTCACCCGTCTGGAGGCCATCCCCGCCGCCCAGCCCGCCCTCGCCGCCGCCCGGCACGTCGTCGAGACGGCCGCCCGGCACACGCCGCTGCACGCCAACGTCGACCTGGCGCTCGCCGTGCTCACCGCGTCGTTCGGAATGGACCCCGCGGCGGGCGAGACGATCTTCGCCGTGGCCCGCACGGCGGGCTGGATCGCGCACGCCCTGGAAGAGTACGCAGAGCGCCCGCTGCGCATGCGCCCCAGCGGTCACTACGTGGGCCCCAGGCCTCCACAGCCCCTGCCGGACTAGAACACGCGCCCCGTCCGTCCCATTCGAAAGGCGCGTCGGAAAAACTCAGGTTAGGCTCACCTTCGTGAGTACGTGTGCGACCGTCTCGCGGGACCTCGACGAGCCCGTTTCCGGAACCGCGGCCACCGCCAGGACCTGGCTCCTGCTGGAGCAGCCGGGTCCCTGGGGCGCGCGGGCGCTCACCTCCAGCCACCTGGACCCCCGCTTGGGCCGTGCGCTGGAGGCCGCCGCCAAGGGCACGGGCGTCCGCATCGCGCTCATCCGCCGCGCGGGGCGGCACGCCGACAGCCGCACCCCCGAGGTACGCAGGGTGTACGCCGCCCACACGACGCCCGGCAACGCATGGGTGCGCACCGCCACGACCACCGACCCGAGCGGGCTGCTCGACCTCGACTTCACCGCCCTCGGCATGGGTGACTCTCACACTTTCGACACCCGCCTCGGTGGCCTGCCCCACACCGGCGATCCCCTCGCCCTGGTCTGCACCAACGGCAAGCGCGACCGCTGCTGCGCCCTGCTGGGCCGCCCCCTCGCGGCCGAGCTGGCCGCCTCGGGCGTGGAGGGCGTCTGGGAGGTCACCCATCTGGGCGGCCACCGTTTCTCGCCGACCGTGCTCGTCCTGCCGTACGGCTACGCCTACGGCCGGGCCGAGGCCCACACCGTCAAGGAGGTCCTCCAGGGCGTGCGGGAGGGCCGGATCGTGGTGGACGGCTGCCGCGGCAGCTCCGCCTGGGAGCGGCCCGGCCAGGCGGCCGAACTGGCCGTCCGCGCGGCCGCCGGGGAGTACGCCGCGCAGGCGCTGACCGTCGTACGGACCGCGCCCGCGGCACGGACGGACGGCCCGGCCCGCCACTGGGAGGTGACCGTCGCCCACGCCGACGGGCGCCACTGGCGGGTCGTCGTGGCCCAGACCGCGTCCGAGCCGCCCCGGGCCGAGAGCTGCGGGACGTCCGTGCTGGGCGCTCCGGCGCGCATGGACGTGGTGGCGGTGCGCGAACTGCGGCACGCGGCGCTCGCGAGCTGACCTTCGCGCTCGCACGCCGGGGCTCACGCCGTCGCGCGCGCCCCGTGGGCTCCCCGTCCGGGGTCTTCGGCCTCGGGGCGCGCCCACGTACCGTCGTGGGTATGCGCACCACCTCCCACGCCCGCCGCCTGCGTCTCGGTCTGCCCCGCCGGGCGTTCTCGCAGGTGCTGCTGATGCAGGTGGCGATCGCCGCGGGCGTCGCGGTGCTCGCGACCGGGCTGTTCCTCGCGCCGCTCGGCGACCAGCTGGACGACCAGGCCATGCGCCGCGCACTCGCCATCGCCCAGACCACCGCGGCCCGGCCCCGGCTCGCCGAGGACCTCCGTGCCACGCCGGCGACGGCGGACGGTCCGGTCCAGCGGGAGGCGGAACGCATCCGCAGGGCCGCCGGCGCCGAGTACGTCGTCGTGATGGACCGGCGGGGCGTGCGCTGGTCGCACCCCGACCGCGCGCGGATCGGCCGCCATGTGTCGACCGATCCCGGTGCCGCGCTCGCCGGCCGGGAGGTCATGGAGATCGACGAGGGCACCCTGGGCCGCTCCGCGCGCGGCAAGGTGCCGTTGCGCGACTCGGGCGGTCGGATCGTGGGCGCGGTCTCGGTCGGCATCGCCTACGACAGCGTCCGCGCGCGGCTTCTGCACGCGATCCCCGAGCTGCTGGCGTACGCCGGCGGCGCCCTCGCCGTCGGCTCCCTGGCGGCCTGGCTGATCGCGCGCAGGGTCCAGCGGCAGACCCGCGACCTGGCGTTCTCGGACATCGCGGGGCTGCTCGCGGAGCGCGAGGCGATGCTGCACGGCATCCGGGAGGGTGTCGTCGCCCTGGACTGCTCCGGCCGCATCCGCCTGCTGAACGACGAGGCGCGGCGCCTGCTGGACCTCGGCGACGAGGCCGTGGGCCGCTCCCCCGACGAGGCGCTCGGCGCCGGACGCGCCGCGGACGTGCTGGCCGGCCGGGTCACGGGCGCCGACCTGCTCACGGTCCGCGGCCGGCGCGTGCTGGTCGCCAACCGCATGCCCACGGACGACGGCGGCGCCGTCGCCACCCTGCGCGACCGCACCGAACTGGAGCGGCTCGGCCGGGAGCTGGACGCCACCCGCGGCCTGATCGACGCCCTGCGCGCCCAGGACCACGAGCACGCCAACCGCATGCACACGCTCCTGGGCCTGCTGGAGCTGGAGATGTACGACGACGCGCTGGAGTTCGTGGGGGAGGCGGTCGGCGAGCACCGGGCCACCGCGGAGGAGGTGACCGAGAGGATCGGCGACCCGCTGCTCGCCGCGCTGCTGGTGGGCAAGGCGACCGTGGCGGCCGAGCGGGGCGTGGGTCTGCGGATCTCCGACGGCTCGCGGCTGCCGGACCGGCTGGTCGACTCCAGGGAGCTGGTGACGATCGCCGGCAACCTGGTGGACAACGCGCTGGACGCGGCGGCCGGTGCGCCGCACGCGCGCGTGGAGGTCGATGTGCACGCCGAGGGGCGGGGCGTGGTGCTGCGGGTGCGCGACTCGGGACCGGGCGTCCCGGCCGACCGGCGTGAGGTGATCTTCACGGAGGGGTGGTCCACGAAGGCGCCGCCCGCGCACCGTGAGCGCGGCCTCGGGCTGTCCCTGGTGCGCAGGCTGGCCGAGCGGCAGGGCGGCGCCGTGACGGTGGGCGAGGCGGCGGGCGGCGGCGCGGAGTTCACCGTCGTCCTGCCCGAGGCGCTGACCGAGCCGGGGCCGTCGGGGGGCCCGCAGCCGGCGCTCGCCGTGCCGGCCGCCCGACCGACCGGCGAGGAGGGGGCGCGATGACCGGGACGATCGAGGTCTTGGTCGTGGACGACGACACCCGGGTCGCGCGGGTGAACGCCGCGTACGTCGCGAAGGTGCCCGGCTTCCACGTCGCCGGGGAGGCGCACAGCGTGGACGAGGCGCTGCGGCGGCTGGAGACGCTGCCCCGGGTCGATCTGGTGCTGATGGACCACTACCTGCCCGACGGCACGGGTCTGGCGGTCGTCCGGGAGATGCGCCGGCGCGGCCTCGGGACCGACGTGATCATGGTGACGGCCGCCCGTGACGTCGCCACCGTGCGGGAGGCGATGCGGCACGGCGCGCTGCAGTACCTGGTCAAGCCGTTCGCCTTCGCGGGCCTGCGCGCCAGGCTGGAGGCGTACGCGCACCTGCGCCGCACCCTGGACGACGGCGGCGAGGCGGAGCAGGCGCAGGTGGACCAGATCTTCGCCGCCCTGTCCACGCCCTCCGAGCCCCAACTGCCCAAAGGCCACTCCCCCACCACGGCGGAGATGGTACGGCAGTGCCTGATCAACGCGGAGGGACCGCTGTCGGCCCAGGAGATCGCCGAGCGGACGGGGGTGAGCCGCCAGACCGCCCAGCGCTATCTGAAGCTCCTGGAGCGCACGGGACGCGCCACGCTGAGCCTGAGATACGGCGACGCGGGCCGCCCGGAGCACCGTTACGCGTGGGCGACCCGCGGCCGGGCCGGGTAGACCCCGGACCGGCCGGAACACCCCGCGCGGTCCGCCCCCTGTCGGTCCCCGCCCGAACCGGCCCGGGCAGCCCCGGCCGGGACCGGCCTTGCGGACCCGCCCGGACCGGCGCGCCCTACACGGCCCCCGCCCCCGTCAGCGACCGCACCTCCGTCTCCGCGTGCCTGGCCTCGTCCGGCTCCTCGTCGGACGTGACCGTGCCGAGCCAGCCGGCGAGGAAGCCCAGCGGGACGGAGACCAGGCCGGGATTGTTCAGCGGGAAGCACTGGAAGTCGACGCCGGGGAAGAGCGCGTCGGGGCTGCCGGACACGACCGGCGAGAGCAGGACGAGGGCGACCGCCGGGACGAGGCCGCCGTAGACGGACCACACCGCGCCCCGGGTGGTGAAGCGGCGCCAGAACAGCGCGTAGAGCAGCGCGGGAAGGTTCGCGGACGCGGCGACGGCGAAGGCGAGGCCGACCAGGATGGCGACATTGAGGTCGCGGGCGAGCAGGCCGAGGGCGATGGCGGCGACGCCGGTGCCGACGGCCGCGGCGCGCGCCACCGCCACCTCGCCGCGCGGCGCGGTGCCCCGGCGCCGCAGGGACGCGTACAGGTCGTGGGCGACGGACGCCGAGGAGGCGAGGGTGACCCCGGCGACCACGGCGAGGATGGTGGCGAAGGCGACGGCCGCGACGACGGCGAACAGCACGGCGCCGCCCGTCGAGTCCGCGCCGCCGCCCAGGTCGAGCGCCAGCAGGGGTACGGCCGTGTTCCCGGCGGCGTTGGACTCCCGTACGGCGTCCGGTCCGACGACGGCGGCGGCGCCGAGACCGAGGACGATCGTCATCAGGTAGAAGCCGCCGATGAGTCCGATGGCCCAGACGGCCGACCGGCGGGCCGCCCGCGCGGTGGGCACGGTGTAGAACCTGGAGAGGATGTGCGGCAGCCCGGCGGTGCCGAGCACCAGGGCGAGACCGAGGCTGATGAAGTCCAGGCGGGCCGTCCAGTCACCGCCGTACTTCAGGCCCGGCGCGAGGAACGCCTCGCCGTGGCCGCTGCGTGCCGCCGCCGAGCGCAGCAGCTGGTCGACGTCGCCGTGGAAGCGCGCCAGGACGAGCACGGTGAGCGTGATGGCCCCGCCGATCAGCAGGACCGCCTTGACGATCTGGATCCACGTGGTGGCCCGCATCCCGCCCAGCGACACGTAGACCACCATCAGCGCGCCGACGCCGACGACCGTCCACGACCGCGCCGCCTCGCCGCTCCCGCCCATCAGCAGTGCGACCAGACTGCCCGCGCCCACCATCTGCGCCACCAGGTAGAGCAGGGACACGACGACGCAGGAGGTACCGGCAGCGATCCGCACCGGCCGCTCCCGCATCCGCGCGGCGACCACGTCGGCCAGCGTGAACCGGCCGCAGTTGCGCACGAGTTCGGCGACCAGGAGGAGCACGAGGAGCCAGGCCACGAGGAAGCCCACCAAGTAGAGCAGCCCGTCGTAGCCGAACAGGGCGATCAGCCCGGAGACGCCCAGGAAGGAGGCTGCGGACATGTAGTCGCCCGCGATGGCGAAACCATTTTCCATCGGCGAGAACAGACGTCCACCGGCGTAGAACTCCTCGGCCGAACCCTGTCGGTTGCGGCTGGCCCAGGTGGTGATGGCGAGGGTGGCGGCGACGAACGCGGCGAACAGGAGCAGCGAGAGGGTGTGGTGACTGCCCGTCATGAGGTGCCGCTTCCCGCGGTCCTGGTCAGTTCCTGGGTGTCCCAGCGCAGTTCCAGGGCGGCACGGTCCCGGCGAAGGCGGGCGTGCCGGGCGTACGCCCAGGTCAGCAGGAACGTGGTGAGGAACTGGCCCAGCCCGGCGAGCATCGCCACGTTGACCGCGCCCGCCACGGGCCGGGCCATCAGCCGCGGCGCGCTGGTGGCGGCGACGACGTACGCCAGGTACCAGAGGAGGAATCCGGCCACGGCGGGCACGACGAACCTGCGGTACCGGCTGCGCACCTCGCGGAAGGCCGCGCTGCGCTGGACCTCCAGATAGACGTCGGCCGCGGTGACCGCCCCGCGCGCGGGCCCGCGAACGGCCGCGCGGGGCGTCGGTACGGCGGTCGCGGGCGCCGTCGTGCCGCCGCCCGCGTCACCCCGGCCGGAAGCCGGTGCGTCGCACCCGGTGGCCAGTGCGTCGTCCTGGGAGACCGGTGTGTCGTGCCAGGGATCGTCGTACTCGATGCTCATGCCCCAGCATGGACAGAACGGGAAGATCCAGGACTTATCTTCCCCGTCCCCTTCACCCCATCCAGTGACCCGGCGCCCTGGCCGCCGTGGCCCTCACGCGTCGATGCGCGACCGGTCCAGGGTCGCCGCCGAGTTGGAGATGAACTCCTTGCGCGGGGCGACGTCGTTGCCCATGAGGAGGTCGAAGACCTGCTCGGCGGCCTCCAGGTCGGACAGGTTGATCCGGCGCAGGGTGCGGTGGCGCGGGTCCATGGTCGTCTCGGCCAGCTGGTCGGCGTCCATCTCGCCGAGGCCCTTGTAGCGCTGGATCGAGTCCTTGTACCGGATGCCCTTGGTCTGGAATTCCATGAGCCTGTCGCGCAGTTCGCGGTCCGAGTACGTGTACACGTACTTGTCCTGGCCCTTCTTCGGCTGGACCAGCTCGATGCGGTGCAGTGGCGGCACCGCGGCGAAGACCCGGCCGGCCTCGACCATGGGCCGCATGTAGCGCTGGAACAGCGTCAGCAGCAGGCAGCGGATGTGGGAGCCGTCCACATCGGCGTCGGTCATCATGATGATCTTGCCGTACCGGGCGGCGTCGATGTCGAACGTCCGGCCCGATCCCGCTCCTATGACCTGGATGATCGCCCCGCACTCGGCGTTCTTGAGCATGTCCGTGACGGACGACTTCTGGACGTTGAGGATCTTGCCCCGGATCGGCAGCAACGCCTGGAACTCGGAGTTGCGGGCGAGCTTGGCGGTGCCGAGCGCGGAGTCGCCCTCGACGATGAACAGCTCGCTGCGGTCCACGTCGTCGCTGCGGCAGTCGGCGAGCTTGGCGGGCAGCGAGGAGGACTCCAGGGCGGTCTTCCGGCGCTGGGCGTCCTTGTGCTGGCGGGCCGCGATGCGGGTGCGGGCGGCGGCGACGACCTTCTCCATCACCACGCGCGCCTGCTGGGCGGCGTCACGCCTGGTGGCGGTCAGGAACGCCTTGAGTTCCTTGGCGACGACGGTGTTCACGATCCGGCGGGCCGCCGAGGTGCCGAGCACCTCCTTGGTCTGCCCCTCGAACTGGGGCTCGGCGAGACGGACGGTGACGACCGCGGTGAGGCCCTCCAGGGCGTCGTCCTTGACGACGTCGTCCTCGGCGACGCGCAGCAGCTTCTTGGCGCGCAGCACCTCGTTCATCGTCCGCGCGATCGCCTGCTCGAAGCCGGCGACGTGGGTGCCGCCCTTGGGGGTCGCGATGATGTTGACGAACGACCGGACCGTGGTGTCGTAGCCGGTGCCCCAGCGCAGCGCGACGTCGACGCCGAGTTCCCGGGTGACCTCGGTGGGGGTCATCTGGCCGTGCTCGTCGAGGACGGGCACGGTCTCCTTGAAGGAGCCCTGGCCGGAGAAGCGGAGGACGTCGCAGATGGGCTTGTCGCTCGCCAGGTACTCGCAGAACTCGCTGATGCCGCCGTCGAAGCGGAAGGACTCCTCACCCTTGCTGCCGCCGTCGCCGAGGCCGTACTCGTCGCGGACGACGATGGTCAGGCCGGGGACGAGGAAGGCGGTCTGGCGGGCGCGCTGGTGCAGGTTCTCCAGGGAGAGCTTGGCGTCCTTCAGGAAGATCTGCCGGTCGGCCCAGTAGCGCACACGGGTGCCGGTGCGGGTCTTGGGGATTCGCCTGGTCTTGCGCAGGCCGCTGCCGGGGGCGAACTTCGCGTCGGGGCCCAGGGCGGCGAATTCGCCGGGGACGCCGCGCCGGAAGCTGATGGCGTGGGTGTGGCCGCCGCGGTCCACCTCGACGTCGAGCCGCGCGGACAGGGCGTTCACCACGGAGGCGCCGACGCCGTGCAGACCGCCGGAGGCCGCGTAGGAGCCGCCGCCGAACTTGCCGCCGGCGTGCAGCTTGGTCATCACGACCTCGACGCCGGACAGGCCGGTCTTGGGCTCGACGTCGACCGGGATGCCACGGCCGTTGTCCCGCACCTCGACCGACGCGTCGTCGTGCAGGATCACCTCGATGTGGTCGCAGTATCCGCCGAGGGCCTCGTCCACGGAGTTGTCGATGATCTCCCAGAGGCAGTGCATCAGGCCACGGCTGTCCGTGGACCCGATGTACATGCCGGGGCGCTTGCGGACGGCCTCGAGCCCTTCGAGGACGAGCAGGTGCCGCGCGGTGTAGTTGGAACCGTCCCGGTCTGCTCCTGCCAGCAGCGCTGTGGACGGCACGGACGTCTCGGCGGTCACGCGGTTCGCTCCTCGCTGAATTTTGTCTCGGCCCCGGAAGGGTAAGGGCGCGGCTCGGGTAGCCGCTCAGAGGGTACCCAGCCCTGGTAGAGCCGTTGTAACGCCACCCTCGTGCGGAAACACAGACTAGTCCACGGTCGCATGCTTGTTCGATCCCTCGTTGGGGTGAAGCACATATCACGTTCCCTTCGAGGCATGAACCATTTAGGCTCCGGGCACGTCCTCATGAACACACCGGCAACCCAGCCGGGAGGACCGGACCGACCATGAGTGCGAACCCGTAAGACACATAGACACGCAATACGGCACATTCGCCGCCAACCGGCAGCAGACAGCCGACTCGGAAAAAATTTTCGAGGAGAAGCCACGAGCGGGAACGTTTTGGGGCTGGTTGGATGTTGACCCTGGTACGACAGCTCGTCGAGCTAGAGAAGAGGCGACGTGACTACTGTTCTGACCCCCGCGAGCCCGCTGACGGCCGCTGATCGCTGCGACCGCTGCGGCGCCCAGGCATACCTGCGCGTCGTCCTGCTGAGCGGCGGAGAACTGCTCTTCTGCGCCCACCACGGTCGCAAGTTCGAGCCGGAACTCAAGAAGATCGCCGCTGAGATACAGGACGAGACGGAGCGGCTCACGTCCGCTCCGGCCGCTCCCGAAGAAGAGCGCTGACACCTCGCGTCCACGACGAGCCAGCTCCGTACAGACGGATGCCGTACAGACGGATGCCGCGCAGACGGACTCCGTAGAGATGGGTTCCGCACAGGCGGGCCCCCGACGAGGGGACCCCGGACAGGAGGAACCCCTGCAGATGGACTCCGCACCGGCGGACTCCTTACCAGCGGATGAGAGCGGGCGGCCGTCCCTCCCAGAGGGGCTGCCGCCCGTCCTCGTGCCCGCAGGACCGCGGTCCTGCGGGGCTCAAACCCAGCCGAGCTTGCGCATGACGTCGGACACCCGGGTGTAGACGCCCGGACTCCCGGCCCGCCCGCAGCCGCTCCCCCAGGACACCAGGCCGATCAGCTTGCCCCGGGCCACCAGCGGCCCCCCGCTGTCCCCCTGGCAGGCGTCCCGGCCGCCCTCCTGCCGCCCGGCACAGAGCATGGCGGCCGCCTTGTAGGTGCCGCCCCCACCGCCCGGGTACGCCTTCGCGCACACCTTGTCGGCCAGCACCCGCACCCGCGCGGCCCGCAGCCTGTCCGAGTACGCGCCCGTGCCCGTCGCATCCCCCCACCCGTAGACCGTCGCCTCGGTGCCGACGGCGTAGGCGGGGTCCCGCGGCGGGGCCATCCGGATCACCGCGCGCTTCTCGAGCCGCTTGGCGAGGGTGAGCACGGCGAAGTCACCGGCGTTGCTGAGTTCGTCGTAGCCCGGATTCACCCAGACCTTGCGCACGGGGATCTCCCGTCCCTTGGACGAGCGCAGATCCGTGCGGCCCGCGACGACCTTGAGGTCGGCGACCCGCTTCGGGGGCGCCCCGAGAACCTCCTCGGACAGACAGTGGGCCGCGGTGAGTACGGTGCTGCGGCCGACGACGACGGCGCCGCAGAACTGCCCCGACCTCGTGCCCCCGAACCGGGCACGGCTGGCCAGCGCCACCGTCCAGGGACTGTCGGACGCGTCGGCGGCGAACCCGCCGACGACGACGCGGTCGGCGGCGGCCGGGGTGGCGGAGGCCAGCGGTATCGCGGTCACCACGGCCGCCAGCACCAACGGCCGGGACAGCGCACGGGCAACGGAACCTCTCATGCGCGCTCCTCACTCTGGGGTGGTCATGAGAAACCTAGGGTGATCCACCCCACCGATGCCCGCACCCGCGCGGCGCGGCGTGCGGGACCGCCGCCACGACGCGCGCCGGCAGGACGTCCACAGCGCGAAGGCCCGGCCCCGCGTCGTCACACGAGCGGGGGCCGGGCCTTCGGCGTGGTGCGGTCCCGGAGCCGGCGCGACCCGGGGACTGCGGATCAGTCGAGGTAGTCGCGCAGCACCTGGGAGCGCGACGGGTGGCGCAGCTTCGACATGGTCTTGGACTCGATCTGGCGGATGCGCTCACGCGTCACGCCGTAGACCTTGCCGATCTCGTCCAGGGTCTTCGGCTGGCCGTCGGTGAGACCGAAGCGCATGGAGACGACGCCCGCCTCGCGCTCGGACAGGGTGTCGAGGACGGAGTGCAGCTGCTCCTGCAGGAGCGTGAAGCTGACCGCGTCGGCCGGCACGACGGCCTCGGAGTCCTCGATCAGGTCGCCGAACTCGCTGTCGCCGTCCTCGCCCAGCGGAGTGTGCAGCGAGATGGGCTCGCGGCCGTACTTCTGGACCTCGATGACCTTCTCCGGGGTCATGTCGAGCTCCTTGGCCAGCTCCTCCGGGGTGGGCTCGCGGCCCAGGTCCTGGAGCATCTGGCGCTGCACGCGCGCGAGCTTGTTGATGACCTCGACCATGTGCACCGGGATACGGATGGTGCGGGCCTGGTCGGCCATCGCGCGGGTGATCGCCTGGCGGATCCACCAGGTCGCGTACGTGGAGAACTTGTAGCCCTTGGTGTAGTCGAACTTCTCCACCGCGCGGATCAGACCGAGGTTGCCCTCCTGGATCAGGTCCAGGAAGAGCATGCCGCGGCCGGTGTAGCGCTTGGCCAGGGACACCACCAGACGGAGGTTGGCCTCCAGGAGGTGGTTCTTGGCGCGGCGGCCGTCCTCGGCGATGATCTCCAGTTCGCGCTTGAGCTTGGGCGCGAGCTTGTCGGAGTTGGCCAGCTTGTCCTCGGCGAACAGACCGGCCTCGATGCGCTTGGCGAGTTCGACCTCCTGCTCGGCGTTGAGCAGCGGGACCTTGCCGATCTGCTTGAGGTAGTCCTTGACCGGGTCGGCCGTGGCGCCGGCGGCGGCGACCTGCTGGGCGGGCGCGTCGTCCTCGTCCTCGTCGGACAGTACGAACCCGGCGCTCTCGGTGCCCTCCGGCTCGTCGCCGGCCTTGGGCGCCTCTTCGAGCACCTCTTCCTCGAGAAGCTCGACGTCGTCCTTCTTGGCGGCGGTCTTCTTCGCGGGCGCGGCCTTCTTGGCGGCGGCGGTCTTCTTCGCGGGCGCCGCCTTCTTGGCGGTCGTCTTCTTGGCTGCGGCCTTCTTCGCGGGCGCGGTTTCCTCTGCCGGATCGTCGGCGGCGGGCGCGGCCGGGGGGGCGGCCGAGGCGGCGGCGGTCTTGCGCGTGGCCACCGTCTTCGCCGCCACCGTCTTGGTGGCGGTGCGCTTGGCCGGACTCTTCGCTGCGACGCTCTTTCGGGTGCGCTTGGGTTCCGCGGCACTGACCATCAGCGTCACACCCTCTTCCTCGAGGATCTGGTTGAGGCTGCGCAGTACGTTCTTCCACTGAGTGGCCGGAATCTGGTCAGCTTCGAAGGCCCGACGCACGTCATCGCCGGCGATCTGCCCCTCAGCCTTTCCCCGCTCAATGAGCGCCATGACAGAGACGGACTCGGCGATCTCCGGCGGGAGCGTACGGGATGTGCTGGCCGACACGAACAACCTCTCGGAACGTTGGAAAACGACTTCCGGCCCCGTCCATGACGGACAGGAGCCGACCGCCGGCTTGGGGATGGGCCGACGGCGCGGGCGGGGGCCGGGAAGATGCACAGCGCCGTTGACGGCGTCCGTATTCCCTCCGCGGCTGTCACCTCTTAGGTCATCGCGTTGTTTCCACGAGCGTTACGCCCAATCTGCGTGGCCCGAGTCACACCCCGTAAGCGGTCTAAACCGATCAGACACGGACACAAGGGGTCTACTTGTGGCCCTGGGGAGCCTTCGGGGGTGCCCTGCGGGCATACGGGGAGCGTACGGGGAGCGCCGTCGACCGTCCTCGGCACGCCGTCAGCCGTCCTCGAAGCGGCTTCGGGCCGCACCGGAGGCCGCCGCGGCGCTCCCTCGCCGATGCCGCACGCCTCCGCCGAGGCCGCCAGGCCGCCGATGCTGCCCGGTCCGGTCCCGGGGTGACGGGGCCGGTGTGGAGGCGGTTGGCGTGGTGCGGGCTGCCGTCCGGCCGCCGGCGGCGACGGAGGGGGTGAGGGGACGGCATTGGCGCCCGGCCGGCCGGTGGGCGGTGCGGCGAGGTCCGACCGAGCGGTGACGGCATCCCTCCGGTGACGGACGTTCCCCGGCCGAGCGCGGACGGCGGTCCTTCGCCGCCGCGACGACCCCGTACCGGACCGAACCGGCCCTGCCCCTCGTACGACGACCGCCGACCGGACGGCACCGGCGGCTCCCGGTCGTACGACGGCCGCCGGCCGGGCGGTGTCGGCAACCGTCCGGTAGTACGGCCGTCCCCGACCGGGCGTGGTACCGCCCCGACCGGGCGGGGCACCCGGCCCTGCCGAGGGTGACTGATTCCCTGCCTCACGGTGACGACTGCCTGTCGTCGGCTGCCGATGCGGTTCCGGACCGGGGAGGGGACCCGGGGCCGGGAAGGTCGACGGCGTGGCCGTGCGGCGGGAGGCGTCCGGGGCCATGGCACGCGGGGTGCGCGGTCAGTGTTCGCGTGGCGCGGGGACCACTCGCTCGACCTCGGGGTGGACCGTCAGCAGCTGGCGCATGGCCGCCTCCGCAGCCGGGCCGTCGCCCGCGACCACGGCGTCGACGATCCGGGCGTGGTGCGCGAGGGACGCCTCGGTCGGCCGGTCGCAGCCGGTGACCGGGCCGCCGGAGACCTGGAGCGCGGCGGAGACGATGCCGGAGAGGTGCTCCAGCATGCGGTTGCCGGCGATCTGGATGAGCAGCGAGTGGAACTCGGAGTCGGCCCGGGAGAAGGTGAGCGCGTCCCCCTGTCCCAGGGCGTGGCCCATGATCTCCACCATGTCGTTGAGCCGCTGCTGCACGTCCTCGCGCCCGTGTCCGGCGGCCAGGCGCGCGGCGAGCGGCTCGATCGTCCAGCGCAGCTCGCTCAGCTCACGGCGCTGATCGTCGCGCTGCGGCCCGAAGGCCCGCCATTCGATGATGTCGGGGTCGAGCAGATTCCAGTCGCTGACCGGCCGCACCCGCGTGCCGACGTTGGGGCGGGCGCTGACCAGGCCCTTGGCCTCCAGCACGCGCAGCGACTCGCGGACGACGGTGCGGGAGACCTCGAACCGCTGGCCGATCTCCTCGGGCACCAGCGGGCGGTCGGCGCCCAGGTCGCCGGAGACGATCATCTGGCCCAGCTGCTGGACGAGTTGGCCGTGCAGTCCGCGGCCGCGGCTGCCGGCGGCGCGCCGGCTCACCCGGCCCAGCTCGGGGTCCGCGCCCTCCCAGGAGGGGGCGGCGACGCGGTCGGGAACGGGAGCCTCCGCGAAGGGGTATCGGTCGAGATCGCCCGGGCCGGCGAGGCCGGAGTCCGCGGAACGGGCGGGGGTCATCATGGTGTGCGCAAGGGTACTCACGGATCCTTTGTCGGCGTCGCTCCGAACTCCCTTGAGGTCTTTGGTGAAAAGCACACGAAAGGGTGATCGCTCACCCCGTCGCAATTGACGCCTTATCGGAAAGAAATGAGCGTCCCCAAGGGAGTTGTGCGCACTCCCCGACCGGAAGGGTGCGCAGGGCGTCATCGGAGCCTCCCGCGCAGGGTGGTGAACAGATAAGCGCAGAGCAGAGCGGTCAGCGACAACGTCAGCGCGCCCCCGACGGGTTGACCGATCACCCGCGCCGCGGCCTCGAGATAGCGCTCTCCCCCGAAGGGCCACTGCGACAGCAGCACCTCGCGCATCCGCCCGTGCATCCCGGCTGCCGTCCGCACAGACGGTCCCTCCCAGAGCTTATGTACGAGGGGTACGACGACGATCGGCACGGCCGCCACGGCGGCGAGCCCGGCGGTCGTGGACCGGAAGACACCGGCCGCGAGGACCCCGGCCCAGGCGCACCCGACCATGAGCGCGAACCAACTCGCGCCCAGCGACAGCCAGTCGGCGGGAACCTGGGCGAGTTCCCGCCCGTAGACGAGATAGAGCACCTCGGCGTCGCAGCCCACCGTGAGGACGGCGAGGATCAGCGCGACGGCCCCGGTGACGAGGAGTTTGGCGGTCAGCAGCCCCAGCCTGCGCGGCACGGTGCCGCGGTCGGCCGCCAGCGCGGGGTGGCGGAACTCGTCCCCGAAGGCCAGCGCCCCGAGCAGACCCGCGCCGAGCGCGGCGGGCGGCAGCGGCAGCTCCCTCGGCCAGGCGGTGAGCAGCCGGTGCTGCGGGGTGTGCCCGACGCGGGCGAGGAACACCGCTGTCAGCGCGGAGACGACGAGCACGGCGGCCGCGGTGACGAACCCGGTGCTGATCCCGGCGGCCCGGCGCAACTCGTAGCGCAGCGGGCGGAGCGGGCTGGGGGCGGGGCGGACGGAGATGGGGGGCGGGAGCGGGGGGAGCTGCGCGGTACGGCCTGCCGTCGCCTCTTCCGTCGTCGCTGCCGTCACATCTTTCGTCGTCGCTGCTGCCGTCCCTTTCGTCGTGGCTTCCGCCGCCCCTTGATCGGTTGCTTCCTGAGCCTCTTCGTTCGCCCCTGTCTTCTTGGCCTCCTGGTGTCCCCTCCCCGGCCAGTCCTCCCTGCCTTCCCTGCCCTCCCTGTCCGTGGGGTCCCCCGCTCCGGGCCCCATGTCACCGATCTCGTCGGCGAGTTGAAGGACGAGGATGCCGTGCCGGAACGCCGTCTCGCCGACGTCGGCGCAGGTACTGCCGTACACCGACAGGCGGTTGCCGCCCTCCTGGACGACCTCGACGGAGCGGTGGGCGTTGCGGGCCTCCCTGGTGAGCAGGGCGGCGAGGCGAGGGGCGTGCGGGGTGCGGACGGCGACGCGTGGCCGCAGCCGGGTGCGGGCGAACTCCTCGGCGTCCTGTTCGGCCACCAGCCTGCCCCCCTCCAGCGTGACGACCCGGTCGGCGATGCGCGCGGCCTCCTTCGGGTCGGCCGTGGTGAGCAGCACCGTGCCGCCCTGGGCCGCGTGCGCGCGGAGCATGTCGTGGAGCCAGCGGCTCTCCCGTCCCGAGAGTCCGTCGGCGGGGTCGTCGAGCAGCAGGGTGTGCGGGTCGGGAAGCAAGGCGCAGGCGAGGCCGAGGCGGCGGTCCATGGCGCGGGAGAGGGTGCCGAGGCGTTCGTCGCGCAGGCTGACGAGGCCGACGGTTTCCAGGACTTCGTCGGCTCGCCGGGCCGGGACGCCCGCAGCGGCGCACAGCATCCTCACATGGCCGCGGACGGTACGGCCCGGATGCCCCGGCAGGTCGCCCAGCAGCACACCGACCTCGCGCGACGGATGGGCGATGCGGTGCAGGGGGCGGCCCCTGAAGTAGGTGATGCCCCGGCCCTGTTGGAGCTCGAGCATCAGCCTGAGCGCCGTGGTCTTGCCTGCGCCGGACGCCCCGAGGAGCACGGTGACGTCGCCCGCGCGGGCTTCGAAGGAGACGTCGTCGAGGGCGGGCGGAAGGCCCTTGCGGGGATTGCTGGTCAGTCCGAAGGCCTGGATCACCCGTAGCAAGATAGCGTGCCATATCCGGTTTTTCGGGCATCGGGGCGCTGCCGGTGACGTGCCTCGGCGTCACACCTCGGGGCGCAGCATCGGGGGGTTGAGGAGCGTGGCCCCGCCGGCCCGGAACAACTGGGCCGGACGGCCGCCCTGGCGCGTGGTCGTGCCGCCGGTGGGCACGAGGAAGCCGGGCGTCCCCGTGACCTTGCGGTGGAAGTTGCGCGGGTCGAGCGCCACGCCCCACACCGCCTCGTAGACCCGGCGCAGCTCGCCCACGGTGAACTCGGGCGGGCAGAACGCCGTCGCCAGCGACGAGTACTCGATCTTGGAGCGGGCGCGCTCCACCCCGTCCGCGAGGATCTGCGCGTGGTCGAAGGCGAGCGGCGCCACGGGTTCGCCGTCCCGGTCGTAGCCGCCCTGCTGCAGCAGTTCCTCGACCGGCGCCCAGCGTGCGTTGGCCGCGTCTCCGCCCGCGCGGGGGGCGGGCAGGTCGGGGGCGAGCGCGAGGTGGGCGACGCTGACGACGCGCATGCGCGGGTCGCGCTTGGGATCGCCGTAGGTCGCCAGCTGTTCCAGGTGCGCGCCGTTGTCCTGGGCGGGGACGGACGGGTCGTGCACGGTCAGTCCGGTCTCCTCGGCCAGTTCGCGCGCCGCGGCCTGGGCCAGGTCCTCGTCGTCCCGTACGAAGCCGCCGGGGAGCGCCCACCGCCCCTGGAAGGGGGGTTCGCCCCGGCGCACCGCCAGCGCGCACAGGGCATGCCTGCGCACGGTCAGCACGACCAGGTCCACGGTCACGGCGAAGGGCGGAAAGGCTGACGGGTCGTAGGGCATGCCGCGATCATAGTCGTCTGCCTGACGATAAACACTCCCTTCGTCGGCCGCATCGTGGCCGGTCCGGCATGGTTCGGCTCACGCTTCTCCCCCGGCGCCGCTTCCCTCGGCTACCGGGCCGGGCCACCGGGCGCCACGCCGACGCGTCGCCCTCTTGCCGATCACGTCTCGCCGCTCATCCCTCGCCCCCGACCGCCTCGCCGCCCCCTGCCTTCCCACCCACCGCCTTCCCGCCGACCGCCTCACCGCCGACCGTCTCACCGGTCGCCGCCCTGCCGGCCGGCCCGTTGCCGGACGGCCCCTTGCCGGACGGCCCCTTGCCGGACGCCCACGGACGCGTCCCTGCGCCGCGTCCGCTCCCGGGCCCGATGCCGGCTCCCGCTGCCGGTGTCGGGCGGCGGCGCCGCGGGGCCTTCCGCTCCGACGTGCACGACCGTGTCCCGCGGGACTGCGCCACCACCTTGGGGCCGTCGACGGCATCCGGCACCGCCGATTCTCCTGCCTGGCCCTCTCCGCTCCCGCCCTCCCCGCGCTCGCCCTCCCCGCGCTCGTCCTCCCCGCCTTCGCCCTCTCCTGGTTTGGCCTCTCCGGATTCGTCCGCCCCGGCCCGGTCGCGGTCGGGCCGTCCCGGGCGCAGGCAGCGGCGCAGGGCCTCCGGGTCCAGTCCCTCGTTGACGGCCTGGTGAAGGAGGCGGGCGAAGAGGTAGTCGGGGTCCGCGCCGAGGGCCATGGCGAGGGCCTCCCTGGCCTCCAGTTCGTCGCCGGTCGACCAGGCGACCCAGCCCGCCAGGGTCAGCGGCGCGGCGGCGTGCTCTCCGTAGGGTCCGACGCAGCGGCGGGCGAGGGCGCGCCAGAGGCGGAGGGCGGGGCCGGCCGCGTCGCCCTCCATCCACTCGGCCGCGCGGTCGCGTGTGGTGCGGTCCTGGAGTCCGATGATCAACGGGGCGGCTTCGTCGTGGGCGAGGAGTCCGTCGTCGCGCCGGTCGGCCGGGGCCGCGCCGGTGACGGCGGACGCCGCGGCGAGGCGGGCCATGGTCTGCCGGGCGAGTGCCAGCGTCTCCTCGGCCACGGCGCGGCGGCCCGCCTCGTCGAGCATCCTGGGGACCAGGGCGGCATTGGCGGCGTCCAGGGCGGCCTCCTGCTCCCGGACTCCGGCCGTCGTCTCCCACGGGAGCAGCCTCGCCCTCAGCTCGCGCAGCGTGCCCCGCACCTGCACACCGGCGTAGGTGGCCGCGGCGGCCAGCACGGAGGTGCCGGGCAGGCCCATGGGCAGCCCTTCGTCCGGGCAGCACGCCTGGTCGTCGCAGCAGTACGACCAGAAGCGGCCGTCCGAGATGCACAGGGCGTCGATCACCGGGATGTCGAGGAGTCCGCACTCGACGCGCAGGTCGTGCGCCAGCGGGCGCAGGCGTTCCATGACCTGCCGGCCCGTTTCCCCGGGTCCCGGCTCCTGACAGAGGTAGGCGACCATCTCCTCGGGCCGGGCGCCCCGCCGCTCGCTGCCGGCGACCAGGCCGTGCGTGAGCTGCCGGGCAGCGGAGAGCCAGTCCTGCGGATGGGTGGGAATGCCGAGCCTGGCCCGGCCGCCGAACCGGCCGCGCCCGCCCCTGTCGTGCAGGGCGACGAGCACGATGCTGTCCTCGGGCCGGTATCCGAGCAGGTAGGGCAGGGCGTCGACCAGTTCGGCGGGGGTCCGTAGCGTGACCTGGTGGGCGTCGGCGGATCCGGTGGTTTCGCTGTGATTCGTCATGCGGCGACGATCCCGCGAATCGCGCAATCCCGCTCGAACCTGTGGATAAGTCCGATCAGGGACACGTCACCCTGTGGAGAACCCGTCGTCCGTCCGTCGCGTCCTGTTGTATGGACGCATGGAGCACACGAGCAACGCGGATCTGCGCAGCGACGCCGACGCCGTCCTCGCCCGTCTGGTGGGGGACGCGACCGGCGCCGCACGGCTGCGCGAGGACCAGTGGCGGGCGATCGAGGCGCTGGTCGCCCACAAGCGCCGGGCTCTGGTGGTGCAGCGCACGGGGTGGGGCAAGTCCGCGGTCTACTTCGTGGCGACCTCGCTGCTGCGGGCCCGCGGCAGCGGACCGACCGTGATCGTCTCTCCGCTGCTCGCGCTCATGCGCAACCAGGTCGAGGCCGCGGCCCGGGCCGGCATCCACGCCCGGACGATCAACTCCTCGAACACCGAGGAGTGGGAGTCGGTCCAGGCGGAGATCGCCGCCGGCGAGGTCGACGTCCTGCTGGTCAGCCCCGAGCGGCTCAACAACCCGGACTTCCGCGACCAGGTGCTCCCCCGGCTCGCCGCCGCCACCGGACTGCTGGTGGTGGACGAGGCGCACTGCATCTCCGACTGGGGCCACGACTTCCGCCCGGACTACCGGCGGCTGCGCACCATGCTCGCCGATCTGCCGCCGGGCGTCCCGGTGCTCGCCACGACCGCCACGGCCAACGCCCGGGTCACCGCGGACGTGGCCGAGCAGCTCGGGACCGGCGGCTCCTCGGACGCCCTGGTGCTGCGCGGCCCGCTGGACCGGGAGAGTCTGAGCCTCCATGTGCTGCGGCTGCCGGACGCCGCGCACCGGATGGCCTGGCTCGCCGACCACCTCGACGAGCTGCCGGGCTCGGGGATCGTCTACACCCTTACCGTGGCCGCCGCCGAGGAGGTCACCGCGTTTCTGCGGCACCGCGGCCACACGGTCGCCGCGTACACCGGGAAGACGGAGAACGCCGACCGGCAGCAGGCCGAGGACGACCTGCTGGCCAACAAGGTCAAGGCGCTCGTCGCCACCTCCGCCCTCGGCATGGGCTTCGACAAGCCCGACCTCGGCTTCGTCGTCCACCTCGGGTCGCCGTCCTCCCCGATCGCCTACTACCAGCAGGTCGGACGTGCCGGACGCGGCGTCGAGCACGCCGAGGTCGTCCTGCTGCCCGGGAAGGAGGACGAGGCGATCTGGGAGTACTTCGCCTCCCTCGCCTTCCCCCCGGAGGACCTGGTGCGCCGCACCCTGGACGTCCTGGCGCACGCGGGCGCACCCATGTCGCTGCCCGCCCTGGAACCGCAGGTGGAGCTGCGCCGCTCCCGGCTGGAGAGCATGCTCAAGGTCCTCGACGTGGACGGGGCGGTGCGCCGGGTCAAGGGCGGCTGGGTCGCCACGGGCCGGCCGTGGACGTACGACGCCGAGCGGTACGACTGGGTGGCCCGGCAGCGGAAGGCCGAGCAGCAGGCGATGCGCGAGTACGCGACGACGACGGGCTGCCGGATGGAGTTCCTGCAGCGACAGCTGGACGACGAGGGCGCCAGGCCGTGCGGCCGTTGCGACAACTGCGCGGGCCCCCGATTCGCGGCGGGGACGTCTCAGGCGGCACTGGACGCCGCGCGGGGCGATCTGGGGCGGGCCGGCGTCGAGGTGGAGCCGCGCCGTATGTGGCCGACCGGCCTGCCGGCCATCGGGGTCCCGCTCAAGGGGCGCATTCCGGCCGCGGAGCAGGCCTCGCCGGGGCGGGCGCTGGGACGGCTGTCGGACATCGGCTGGGGCAACCGGCTGCGGCCCATGCTCACGCCGCAGGCGCCCGACGGACCGGTGCCGGACGACGTGGCGAGGGCCGTCGTGGGTGTCCTGGCCGACTGGGCCAAAGGGCCGGGCGGCTGGGCCTCGGGAGCGGCCGACGCCCCGCCGCGCCCGCTCGGCGTCGTCACCGTCGCCTCACGCACCCGGCCCCGGCTGATCGAGTCCCTCGGCGCCCACATCGCGCAGGTCGGCCGCCTGCCGCTGCTGGGCGCGGTCGAGTACGCGGCCGACGCGCCCCGGCTCTCGCGCAGCAACAGCGCCCAGCGGCTCAAGGCGCTCGACGGGGCGCTGACCGTCCCGCCGGCGCTCGCCGCGGCCCTGGCCGAGACGGCGGGCCCCGTGCTCCTCGTGGACGACTTCACGGAGACCGGCTGGACCCTGGCCGTCTCGGCGCGCATGCTGAGACGGGCCGGGGCGCGGGAGGTGTTGCCGCTGGTGCTGGCCGTTCAGGGCTGACCGCGCGTCCCGCCCCGCCCGTGCGGCGGCTTCCCGGGGCATTACCCGAGCCCCACCGGGTACGGATATAAGCCACAGACCTCCCGATAAGGGTCTGTGGCCCCAATTGCTCGTTGCCGCATTCAAGTTCGACAGGAAGAATTGAAGTCCGCTCCCCGCACGGCCCGCCCGTGACCAGGTAGGGCTCTGCTGTGGTGGGCGTCCCCCGAACCCGACCCCGCCCGCAGTGTGGGCGCGTAGCCGAAGGGAGGATCGTGACCTTCGGATTCGCTCCGTCCTCCGCGGCATCCACGTCGACGTCCGCCGACCTGTCCGCCGCAACCGCCAACCCCGTTGCCCGCGTGCTCGAACCCGCGGAATGGGCGGCCGCGGGCATCCCCCTGCTGCGCAACCCCAGGGAAGTCGTCGGCGGGCTGCACGCCCGGCACCGGCCCCGGCCGGCCACCGCCGTCGTCGCGGTCCTCGACCCGGAGGAACGGCTGATCGCCAGCGCCTCGTTCACCCGGCGCCAGGCGCCCGCCGACGGCTGGATGTTCCGCAACGCGCTGCTGGACCAGCTGCGCCGCGTCATCCCGCACGACCTGCGCCGGCGCACGCCGGTGCGCACGGCCGTGCTGCTCTACTGCCGTGAGGGGGACGCGCGTTGGACCGAGGAGGACGGCGCGTGGATGTGGGGACTGCGTGACGCCTGCACCCTGCACGGGCTGCGCTGCGGGGCGTACATCACGCTGACACGCGACGGCTGGCAGGTGCTCGGCGAGGGCCGGGGCGGTCGCCGCCCCCATTCCGCCTCGGCGCCCGAGCCGTTCAGCCTGTCCGAGGCGCCGGCCCCGCTGCCGCGCACCGGCGGAGCCGCCTCCGAGGTCCTGCGCCGCGCGGCTGCCCGCTGACGGCGGGGCATCCGCACACGCCGCCGGGCAGGCTGGGCGTGCTGGGGATGCACGCGGAAATCCGGGCGGGACGCACATCACCGGCGCGAGCGGAGAATCGCCGGCAACAGGCACGCAATCGCCCGCTCCGGCCGACCGTCGTCGGCACCGGCCATGGCAGGCACCGTCTCCCACGGCGGCTCCGGCCCCGTACGGCACGACGACCGGCAAGCCCCCGGATGACGGACGGCGAAGAACGGACTCGAACCACGGTCACCGAGCCGCTCGGTCACCGAACAGCCGACGCCGAACCACGGACCCGGCACACAGCTCCCCCCGGACAAATCACCAGCAGCCCACCGAGGCCGACCCACCGAGGCGCACCGGACGCGTGCGGATCCGCGCGCACGTCGAGCCGCCCTCCGTGCTCGCGCCGCCGCGGCGGCGTTCAGGCCGTCGCCGTGACCCGTCCCGGGCGGGCCGGGGAGCAGGTCAGACGCCCGCGCCCAGCACCGAGTTGATCTTCTGCGGGTCGCCGCAGACGATCAGCAGGGCGCCGGCCCGCCGGAGGGCGAGCGGCAGGGCGGTGGCGGCGACGGAGTCGGAACCGCCGTTGACGGCCACGACGACCACGGGCCGGGATCCTGCGCGGTCCGCCACGGCGGCGTCGGCGTAGAAGACGTCGTCGCGGGCGTCGTGCTGGGCCCAGTAGGACGTCTCGCCGAACGACAGCTCGTGGGCGGCCCACGGATGGAGTTCACCGGTGGTGATCACCAGTACGTCACCCGGAGCGCGGCCGGTCTCCAGCAGCAGGTCGACGGCTTCCTCGGCAGCGTCGAGCGCACCCTCGACCGAGGCCGGGATCAGCTGGATCTGCGGGGTCGCCGGAGCCTGGGCGGAGGCGGCGGCAGGGGCGGCCGGGCCCGAGGGCGCGGCGGTGGCGGTCACGTCGCGCGGCGCGCGCTGCGCCGGCGGCGTGGGCCGGAGAGGCCCGGGACGCCCGGGACGCGGCGGAGCCGCGGGGCGGGGGCCGGGTACGGGACGGGGGGTCGGCGCGGTGCGACCGGTGGCCGGCGTGGCGCGGGGACCCTGGGCACTCTCGTGAATCTGAGGCTCCTCGGGGATGAGAGGCATGAGGTGATGTCTATCAAACGCTGATTCGGCTCGCGCCGGTGGGTGGCACAAACGTGCGATCGGAATCGTCAGAAATCGAAGCCGAGCTGGCCCTCGATCTCCGGAACGTTTCCGTCCGCCCAGGTGCGGGCCTTCTTGAGGTGCCGCCACTGGGGCAGCGCATCAAGATACGCCCACGTGAGTCGGTGGTACGGGGTGGGGCCCCGCTCCGCCAGTGCGGCCTTGTGCACGGGCGACGGATACCCGGCGTTGTCCGCAAAACCGAAGTCTGCATGGTCGATGCCCAGTTCGGCCATCATTTTGTCGCGCTGAACCTTGGCGATCACCGAAGCCGCGGCCACCGCCACGCACGACTGGTCTCCCTTGATCACCGTGCGGACCTTCCACGGCGCACCGAGGTAGTCGTGCTTGCCGTCGAGGATCACCGCGTCGGGCCGGACCGGCAGGCCTTCCAGGGCCCGCACGGCCGCGAGCCGCAGCGCCGCCGTCATGCCGAGTTCGTCGATCTCCTCCGGTGAGGCATGCCCCAGGGCGTACGACGTGACCCAGGCGCGCAGTTCCTCGGCGAGCGCGGTGCGTCGTCTGACCGTGAGCAGCTTGGAGTCGGTGAGGCCCTCGGGGGGCCGACGCAGTCCGGTGACCGCCGCGCAGACGGTGACCGGGCCGGCCCACGCGCCGCGCCCCACCTCGTCGACACCGGCAATGACCTTCGCTCCGGTCGTGGCGCGCAGGGAGCGCTCGACGGTGTGAGTGGGTGGTTCGTACGGCATGGCGCCCTTAGATTACGCCGCTCGCACACCGCCGCGACACCCCGGTTCGCCGGATCCGCCCGGGGCCCCCGACTGGGCCGGAATCAGCCTCCGACGGGCGCGGCAGCGGCATGACCGACCGGTCGGCCGTCCCCCCGCTCTCCCTGTGGCCCGATTCGCTTGCGCACATCGTCGGCGGGCATACGGCCGCCGCCGGGACGGCGTAGCGGACTCGGGCGCCGCTCAGGCGTCCCCGCCCCCGCGCGCACCGCGCCGCCCGCGGTCCCCCGGTCGGTCTCCTCCCCAATGAGCCGGATCGCCGGCTCTGCCACATCGGTGAGGACGACCTCGTGGCAGCGCTCCGCCTGCGCGGTGTCGCATTCGTGAACGACGGGGCCGAGGGCCGTACCGGGTGCGCGTGCGTCGCCGCGCCGGTCAGGCGGTACCCCTCATCCAGCCTGGCAGCGGCTCCGTACGGGCGGTCCACTCCGCCGGCGGCGCCCCCGCCCGGTCCGCGGCGACGATCCCGCCCACGATCGCGCAGGTCGTGTCCACGTCGCCGCCGACCTGCGCGGTCGTCCAGAAGGCCCGCTCGTAGCCGCCGAGCGCCCGCGCCGCCGACCACAGCGCGAAGGGGACGGTGTCATGGGCCGTCGTACGCCGCCCGCAGCCCAGCACCGCGGCGACCGTGGCGGCGTCGCCGTAGTCGAGCATGTCCCGGGCCCGCCGCAGCCCGGCCGCGACGGCGCTCTTGGGGACCAGTGCGATGACGCCGTCCAGGAGCGCCTCCGCGCTCGGCGGGCCGCCCGGGGAGCCCGCCAGCGCGGCGGCAGCGGCGACGGCCATGGCGCCGACCACGGCCTCGCGGTGCTGGTGCGTCGGATAGGCGGAGATCTCCGCCTGATGCGTCGCCTGCTCGGGATCGCCCGCGTACCAGGCGCCGAGCGGGGCGATCCGCATCGCGGCGCCGTTCCCCCACGATCCCTGCCCGTTGAACAGCGCGGCGGACAGTTCGCGCCAGTCCCCGCCCTCCCGGACCAGCCGCAGCAGCCGGTTGACCGCCGGGCCGTAGCCGCGGTCGAAGTCGTGGTGCTCCGCGAAGGAGCGGGCCAGGGCGTCCTGGTCGATGCGCCGGTGGGCGGCGAGGACGGCGACGACCGAGCCGGCCATCTCCGTGTCGTCCGTCCACTGCCAGGGGGCGGGCGGCAGCTCGCGCCGCTGCAGCAGCGGGTAGTTCACCGGCACGAAGAACTGGGAGCCCAGCGCGTCTCCCACCGCGAGTCCGCGGAGGGCGGCCAGGGCACGCTCCAGGCGCTCCTGGGGAGAGGAGTCAGTCATCTTCCCGCCACCCTATCCGGTGATCCCGTACGGCTCGGGATCACGCCAGCGCTCGAACGGCCGGTCGAGCGTGTACTTGCCGTCGTCCCCGAGCAGGAGCATCCGCATCTCGCCGTTGTCCGGATTCGCCAGCGACTCGAACTCGGCGACCGTCCAGTGGAACCAGCGCATGCAGAACAGCCGCATCGCCAGCCCGTGGGTCACCAGCAGCACGTTCGGCGGGTGGTCCGGCGCCTCGAAGCTGCGGTACAGGCTCTCCAGGAAGTTGCCGACGCGGTCGTAGACGTCGGCGCCGCTCTCGCCCTGCGCGAAACGGTAGAAGAAGTGCCCGTACGCGTCCCGGTACGCCTTCTGCAGCCGTACGTCGTCGCGGTCCTGCCAGTTGCCCCAGTCCTGCTCGCGCAGCCGGGGCTCCTCGCGCACGCGTATCAGGCCGGGGTCGAGGTGGAGGGCGCGGAGCGTCTCGTGCGTACGGCGGTACGGGGAGACGTACACGCTGACGCGTTCGCGGCCGAACACCTCGCGCAGCCGTTTGCCCGTCTCCTCGGCCTGCCGCCATCCCCGCTCGGTCAGCGCGAGCGCGTGGTCGGGTTCGCGCTCGTACACGGAGTCGTCGACGTTGCCCGTGGACTCGCCGTGCCGGACAAGGACGATGCGCCGTGGTCGTGCCATGCCGAAACCCTAGATCGAGTGACGGCCCGTCGAGCACTCGTACGGGCCCCATACAGCGTAAGTCACACCCGGCTCACACCGTCCAGCTCGGCTCCAGCTCCACGATGTCGCCGGTCAGGGCCGCGACGTCGGCCTCGGTCTGGGCGCGCAGGGCCAGCCGTTCCACGCGTTCGGTGCGGTACTTGCCGTGCTCGGCGGCCGACCGCCACATCGACAGGACCATGAACTCGTGCCCCGGCGCCTCCGCGAACAGCCCGCGGATCATCCCGGGCGAGCCGGCCATCGCCGGGTTCCAGACCTTCTCCTGCATCAGCGTGAAGTTGTCCACGCGCTCCTCGTGGACCCGGCACAGGGCCACCCGCAGCAGGTCGGCGTCCGTGAACCGCGGTTCGAAGCCGGTCTTCACGTCGAAGCGGTGGTCGAACAGCCTGGCCTGCCGGTCCTTGAAGGTCCCCGACTGGGCCGCCGCGAGCCGGTCGTGCGAGCGGGCCATGAACGAGTCGTAGAACGCCCGGCTCTCCCAGAACGCGAAGATGTGGGCGACCGACGGACGGGCCCGGCTCCAGCCGCCGCCCTGTCCGCGAAACCCCGGCTCCCCCAGAAGCCCCGCCCACTTCCGCTGCCCGCGTTCGAAACCGCGGCGGTCGACCACGGTGCAGCGAATCCACTTGACCAGCACCGCGCCATCGTAAGGCCGCGGGGCGTGGCGCCGGTCACGGTCCGGCCGAGAGGTTGCGCGCGAGGGAGCCCACGCGCGTGGCAGGATGACAACCGGCTGTGAGCGCCCAGGAGTTCAGACAGCGGGCGAACGGGGAAGGGGCAGGCTGTGAACGGCATGAGCAAGGGCATCCGCAAGGTCGAGATCGCGCTCAGGTGGGACCCGAGCCCGGCGGGGCAGCCGCCCACCGATCTCGACATAGTCGCCGGGACCTACCTGGCCGACGACCCGTACGGCGATCCCGCCTACCTCGTGCACTTCGACAGCCGCTCCCCCGACGGGACGATCACCCTCAACCGGGACAGCAAGGACGGCAAGGGCTTCGGCTGGGACGAGGTCATGACCGTGGAGCTGGACCGGCTCGACGCCCGGTACGCGCGCGTGGTCGTCGGCGTCATCATCCAGCAGCGCCCCGGGCGCCGCACCTTCGTCAGCGTGCTCAACCCGGCGCTGCGCATTCGCGAGGGCTACACGGAGCTGGCCACCGACGACTTCGGCGGCGTCCTCGGGTCCACCGCGGCGCGGATCGCGGAGTTCGTCCGGGGCGAGGGCGGCGCATGGGACCTGCACGCGGGCGTGCACGGCTTCGAGGACGACCCGGTCGCCTTCACCCGCACGATGGGCGCGGCGCTCAAGCCCTGAGCCCGCGCACCGCGTTTCCGTCCCCAAGGAGACTCTCCAAGCCCTCCAGGGAGGATTCCCCAAGGAGAAGGGGGCGCCGGCAGTACGCCGGCGCCCCCTTCTCAGGTACTACGGGTCAGCTGCAGCCGCTGGTCGAGCCGCAGCCCTCGCAGATGTAGCAGGAACCGGCCCGCTGCATCTTCGTGCCGCAGGAGAAGCACAGCGGGGCGTCGGCCTGGATGCCCAGCTGCATCTCCACCAGCTCGGCGCTGGTGTGCGCCTGCTTCGGGGCCGGCTTGGCCGCCTCGACGTCGGCCTTCGGGGTGGCGACCGCCTTCAGCTCCTGGGCGCGCGGCGCCGACTGGGCCAGGCCCTCGACGTCGACGTCCTCGTCCAGCGGCTCGTACGAGCCGGTCTCCAGGTGGCGCTGGCGCTCCTCGGCGGAGTGGATGCCGAGCGCGGAGCGCGTCTCGAACGGCAGGAAGTCCAGCGCCAGGCGGCGGAAGATGTAGTCGACGATCGACTGCGCCATCCGCACGTCGGGGTCGTCCGTCATGCCGGCCGGCTCGAAGCGCATGTTGGTGAACTTCGAGACGTAGGTCTCCAGCGGCACGCCGTACTGGAGGCCGACCGAGACCGCGATGGAGAAGGCGTCCATCATGCCCGCGAGGGTCGAGCCCTGCTTGGACATCTTCAGGAAGACCTCGCCGAGACCGTCGTCCGGGTAGGAGTTGGCGGTCATGTAGCCCTCGGCGCCGCCGACGGTGAAGGACGTGGTGATGCCGGGACGTCCCTTCGGGAGGCGCTTGCGGACGGGGCGGTACTCGACGACCTTCTCGACGGCCTCGCGGATGGTCGCCTCGGTCTTCTCCGTGACCTCGGCCTTCTCCTTCTCCTTGGTCTTGGCGGAGAGGGGCTGGCCGACCTTGCAGTTGTCGCGGTAGATGGCGAGGGCCTTGATGCCCATCTTCCAGGCCTCGAAGTAGATCTCCTCGACCTCCTCGACGGTCGCCGTCTCCGGCATGTTGACCGTCTTGGACAGGGCGCCGGAGATCCACGGCTGGATCGCGGCCATCATGCGGACGTGGCCCATCGGGGAGATGGCGCGCTCGCCCATGGCGCAGTCGAACACCTCGTAGTGCTCGGGCTTGAGGCTTGGGGCGTCGATCACATTGCCGTGCTCGGCGATGTGGGCGACGATCGCCTCGATCTGCTCCTCCTGGTAGCCCAGGCGGCGCAGGGCCTGCGGCACGGTGCCGTTGACGATCTGCATCGAGCCGCCGCCGACCAGCTTCTTGAACTTGACCAGGGCGAGGTCGGGCTCCAGGCCGGTGGTGTCGCAGGACATCGCCAGGCCGATGGTGCCGGTCGGGGCGATGACGGACGCCTGGGCGTTGCGGAAGCCGTTCTTCTCGCCGAGGCGCAGCACGTCCTGCCAGGCCTCCGTGGCGGCGGCCCAGATCGGGGTGTCCAGGTCGTCCATGCGGACGGCCTCGCCGTTGGCGTCGGAGTGCTGCTTCATGACGCGCTTGTGGGCGTCGGCGTTGCGGGCGTAGCCGTCGTAGGGGCCGACGACGGCGGCCAGCTCGGCGGAGCGGCGGTAGGCGGTGCCGGTCATCAGGGAGGTGACGGCGCCGGCGAGGGCGCGGCCGCCGTCGGAGTCGTAGGCGTGGCCGGTCGCCATCAGCAGGGCGCCGAGGTTGGCGTAGCCGATGCCGAGCTGGCGGAAGGCGCGGGTGTTCTCGCCGATCTTCTCGGTCGGGAAGTCGGCGAAGCAGATGGAGATGTCCATCGCGGTGATGACCAGCTCGACGACCTTGGCGAACCGCTCGACCTCGAAGGACTGGTTGCCCTTGCCGTCGTCCTTGAGGAACTTCATGAGGTTCAGCGAGGCGAGGTTGCAGGACGTGTTGTCCAGGTGCATGTACTCGCTGCAGGGGTTCGAGCCGTTGATCCGGCCGGACTCCGGGCAGGTGTGCCAGTGGTTGATGGTGTCGTCGTACTGGATGCCCGGGTCGGCGCAGGCCCAGGCGGCCTCGGCCATCTTGCGGAACAGGGCCCTGGCGTCGACCTCCTCGATGACCTCGCCGGTCATCCGCGCGCGGAGGCCGAACTTGCCGCCCTGCTCGACGGCCTTCATGAACTCGTCGTTCACGCGGACCGAGTTGTTGGCGTTCTGGTACTGGACGGACGTGATGTCGTCGCCGCCCAGGTCCATGTCGAAGCCCGCGTCGCGCAGGGCGCGGATCTTCTCCTCTTCCTTGACCTTGGTCTCGATGAAGTCCTCGATGTCGGGGTGGTCGACGTCGAGGATGACCATCTTGGCCGCGCGGCGGGTGGCGCCGCCCGACTTGATCGTTCCGGCGGAGGCGTCGGCGCCGCGCATGAAGGAGACGGGGCCGGAGGCGTTGCCGCCGGAGGAGAGCAGCTCCTTGGAGGAGCGGATGCGGGAGAGGTTCAGGCCGGCGCCGGAGCCACCCTTGAAGATCATGCCCTCTTCCTTGTACCAGTCGAGGATCGACTCCATGGAGTCGTCGACGGACAGGATGAAGCAGGCGGACACCTGCTGGGGCTGGGGCGTTCCGACGTTGAACCAGACGGGGCTGTTGAAGCTGAAGATCTGGTGCAGGAGGGCGTACGCCAGCTCGTGCTCGAAGATCTCGGCGTCGGCGGGCGACGCGAAGTACCCGTGCTCCTCGCCGGCCTTCCGGTAGGTCTTCACGATGCGGTCGATCAGCTGCCGCAGGCTGGTCTCGCGCTGCGGGGTGCCGACGGCACCGCGGAAGTACTTGCTGGTGACGATGTTGACCGCGTTCACCGACCAGAAGCCGGGGAACTCGACGCCACGCTGCTCGAAGTTGACCGAGCCGTCGCGCCAGTTGGTCATGACGACGTCACGGCGCTCCCAGGTCACCTCGTCGTACGGATGCACGCCGGGGGTGGTGTGGATGCGCTCGATACGCAGCCCCTTGCTCGCCTTGGCGCCCTTGGCTCGGGAACCTCGTGCCGGACCGCTCGCCGTCTCTGTCATGCCGCCTCCCTGGTACGGGCGAAAACGCCCTGAAATGCCACGATGTTCCCGTGACACGGTGTTCTGTCCTGTGTTGCGGGGCCCTCGCCGCCACCGCAACAGACCTTCCTCGCCGCCGAGGCGGCCGGACCCGGATCTCGCCTCCGGCTCCGGTCCGCCGTCAGTCGGCGGCGGCCGCGGGCTGGGGGACCTGCCCGGTCCCGTCCGCCCCGCGGTCGTCCTTCCGGCTCCCCTCGCCGGTGTTCCCGCTGGTGTCTCCGCCGGTGTCCCGGCCGGCGCCCTCGTCGCCGCCGGCGAAGTCCTCCGGCCGCTGCCTGAGTTCCGCGATCGCCGCCTCGAAGTCCTCGAGCGACTCGAACGCCCGGTAGACGGACGCGAACCGCAGGTAGGCGACGAGGTCGAGCTCCTGGAGCGGGCCGAGTATGGCCAGACCCACGTCGTGGGTGGTCAGCTCGGCGCTCCCGGTGGCGCGCACCGCCTCTTCGACCCGCTGGCCGAGCTGGGCGAGCGCGTCCTCGGTGACGGGCCGGCCCTGGCAGGCCTTGCGCACGCCGTTGATGACCTTGGTGCGGCTGAAGGGCTCGGTGACCCCGGACCGCTTGACCACCATGAGCGAGCACGTCTCCACGGTCGTGAAACGACGGGAGCAGTCGGGGCACTGGCGACGTCTGCGGATGGACGTGCCGTCGTCGGTGGTCCGACTGTCGACGACGCGGCTGTCGGGGTGCCTGCAGAAGGGGCAGTGCATGGTTCCGAACCCTCCTCACAGCAGACTCAACAGCCTCAACAGACCCTTGGGCCCCTCGAAGCGAGCACCAGCATAGGCGATGACCTTCGGCCCGGAGACCATGGGGACCACAAGTTCTGGGCTGCTGTAGCCATCCAACCACTAGATGTGGGGATCGGCCCGTACGGGGGCGCTGTCCCGCGTGTCGCCGGGGCGACACGGGCCGCGACCGGTCACGCGATGTCGACGATCCGCCACGCGTGCGTAGGCAACGCGTGTGCGGTTGCGGAGATACGGTGAGCGCCGCAGGGAGGAGGCGTGGGAAATCCCGCGCTACGGGGGCCGGTGCTCGGTCCGCGCGACGCCTGATGGCAGACTGGGCGTCGCCCCCACGAGGGAGCGACCCGGCGGTGAAGAGTACAGCAATGGACGCATTTGTCCGCGGGTGCCGTCGGTAGCACATACACCCAGGCACGTGGTCACGTAAGCGAATTCGCGGTTTTTCACTCGAACGTGTGTTTGGCGCAACCTTTCGAAACCATCTACCGTTGTCCAGCAGGGAGACCATCGAGAGGGGCCGACGTGACCACCACCGCAGACAGTGCCGCCATCACCGCCCAGGACCGCTCCCAGGGCCGACTCGAGCCGGTGCATGCGATGAACGAATCCGTGAATCCCGAGGGGCACAAGCGCTCCCTGCCGGGCCGACCTCCAGGCATCAGGGCGGACAGCTCCGGGCTCACCGATCGGCAGCGCCGGGTGATCGAGGTCATCAGGGACTCCGTGCAGCGCCGGGGCTACCCGCCGTCGATGCGGGAGATCGGCCAGGCGGTCGGCCTGTCCAGCACGTCCTCCGTGGCGCACCAGCTGATGGCACTGGAGCGCAAGGGCTTCCTGCGCCGCGACCCGCACCGCCCGCGCGCCTACGAGGTGCGCGGCTCCGACCAGGCAGCCTCCGTGCAGCCCACCGACACCGCGGGCAAGCCGGCCGCGTCCTACGTCCCGCTGGTCGGCCGGATCGCCGCCGGTGGCCCGATCCTCGCCGAAGAGTCGGTGGAGGACGTGTTCCCGCTGCCCCGGCAGCTGGTCGGCGACGGCGAGCTGTTCGTGCTGAAGGTCGTCGGCGACTCCATGATCGAGGCCGCGATCTGCGACGGCGACTGGGTCACCGTGCGGCGCCAGCCCGTCGCCGAGAACGGAGACATCGTGGCCGCAATGCTCGACGGCGAGGCCACCGTCAAGCGCTTCAAGCGCGAGGACGGCCACGTGTGGCTGCTCCCGCACAACTCCGCGTACGAGCCGATCCCCGGCGACGACGCGACGATCCTCGGCAAGGTGGTGGCAGTCCTGCGGCGCGTCTGACGCCTGCAGCGGGCGGCCGTCGTCCCCTCGGCCGCCGCCCTCCCTGACCGGGCCCCGGGACCCCTGCGCCGGTTCCGGGGTCTGCTTTTGCGGCTGAACCGGCGCCGCTCCCGCGGACCTGTTTGACGGCCGTAGTGGTTGCTCAAGCGACGGGCGCGGAGGGCGCCGCCGCGTTCACTGCCCGTCAGCCGTTGCCTTGGCGTCGATCGCGGCCAGCGACTTCCGTACCTGGTTGGGGTCCGTCGTGTACCAGAAGTCGGGCAGGGACGCCTTGAGATAGCTGCCGTACCGGGCCGTGGCCAGCCGCTGGTCCAGCACCGCGACCACGCCGCGGTCCCCCGACGCCCGTACGAGACGGCCGGCGCCCTGCGCCATCAGCAGCGCCGCGTGGGTGGCGGCCACCGCCATGAAACCGTTGCCCCCGGCCTCCTCCACCGCCTTCTGGCGGGCGCTCATCAGCGGATCGTCCGGGCGCGGGAACGGGATCTTGTCCATGACGACCAACTGGCAGCTGGGCCCGGGCACGTCCACCCCCTGCCACAGCGACAGCGTCCCGAACAGGCACGTCCTGGGATCGGCCGCGAAGTTCTTGATCAGCTCACCTAGGGTCTCCTCGCCCTGGAGCAGGATCGGGTACTCCGGGATGCGGGTGCGCAGCTCCTCGGCCGCGAGCTGGGCGGCCCGCATCGAGGAGAACAGGCCGAGGGTCCGGCCGCCCGCCGCCTGGATCAGCTCCGTCAGCTCGTCCAGCATGTCGGCCCGGTCGCCGTCCCGCGCGGGCCGGGCCAGATGCTTGGCGACGTAGAGGATGCCCTGCTTGGGGTAGTCGAACGGCGAGCCGACGTCGACGCCCTTCCACTGCGGCAGATCCTCGCCCTCCATGCCCTCCGGGCCCAGGCCGAGGGAGGCGCCGACACCGTTGAAGTCGCCGCCCAGCTTGAGCGTCGCCGAGGTGAGGACCACCGAGCGGTCGGCGAAGAGCTTCTCCCGCAGCAGGCCCGAGACGGACATCGGGGCGACCCGCAGCGAGGCCCCGAAGCGGTCGTGCCGCTCGTACCAGACGACGTCCCACTCCGAGCCGTGGGTGATCCGCTCCGCCACGTCGTGCACGGACTCCACGGAGGCCAGCGCCTGCTTGCGGACCGCGTCCTCGTCCTGCACGGACCGGTCACGCGTCGCGCCGATCGCCGAGATCACCGTGCGACAGGCGTCGCGCAGCGCCGTGAGGGCGTAGCCGAGATCCTCGGGGATCTCCTCCAAGCGGCCCGGCAGGGCCAGCTCCATCAGCCGCTCGAAGCCCTCGGCGGCGGTCTGGAGCTGGTCGGCGGCCTTCTCGTTCACCAGCTTCGCCGCGCGCCGCACCGCCCGGTTGACCTGCCCCGGGGTCAGCTCGCCGGTGGCGACCCCGGTGACCCGCGAGACCAGCTCGTGCGCCTCGTCCACGATCAGCACCTCGTGCTGCGGAAGGACCGGCGCGCCCTCGATGGCGTCGATCGCGAGCAGCGCGTGGTTGGTGACGACGACGTCGGCGAGCTTGGCGCGCTCCCTGGCCGTCTCGGCGAAGCACTCGGCACCGTACGCGCATTTGCTTGCGCCCAGGCACTCGCGCGAGGAGACCGACACCTGCTGCCAGGCGCGGTCCGAGACGCCCGGCGTGAGGTCGTCGCGGTCGCCGGTCTCCGTCTCGTCGGACCAGTCGCGCAGCCGGAGCAGATCCTGGCCGAGCCTGCTGGTGGGCGCCGCGGCCTCGAACTGGTCGAACAGCCCTTCCTCCTCGTCCTGCGGGACGCCCTCGTGGAGGCGGTGCAGGCACAGGTAGTTCGACCGGCCCTTGAGCATCGCGAACTCCGGACGGCGGCGCAGCAGCGGGTGCAGGGCCTCGACCGTGCGGGGCAGGTCCCGTTCCACCAGCTGGCGCTGCAGCGCGAGGGTCGCCGTCGCGACGACGACGCGCTCCCCGTGCGCCAGGGCGGGCACCAGATAGCCGAGCGACTTTCCGGTGCCGGTGCCCGCCTGGACCAGCAGATGGGTTCCGTCGTCGATGGCCTGGCCGACGGCTTCCGCCATGGTCACCTGACCGGGGCGCTCCGTGCCGCCGACGGCTGCGACGGCGGCGTGCAGGAGTTCGGGGAGTGAGGGCTTCGTCATAGCTCGACCACCCTACGGCCCGCCACTGACAATGAGGTCATCGCGCGCTACAGGAGGTGCCGCAGGGACCGGTCGCGGATCATCAGCGCGGCCCGCTTGCCGGGCAGCTCGACCTCGGCGGCGAACCGGAAGCCGGCGCCGAGGAAGGCGGCCACGGACGGGACGTTGCGCACGTCCGGCTCGGCAAGGACGCGGGCGCACGCCGGCCGGTGCGCGAACACCAGATCGGCGACGGCCCTGAGCAGGCAGGCGCCCACGCCCCGCCCCCGGTCGGCGGCTTCCCCGATGAGCAGGTGAACGCCGGTGTCGTGCGGGCGGGCGGGGCAGTGCCGGGCGAGCGGGTCCAGGTCGGCGCGGTAGATCTCCCAGTAGCTCATCGGCGTGCCGTCGAGGACGCCGAGGCAGGGCACGCTGCGTCCGTCGCCGTCGAGCCGGGTCCGCAGGTGTTCCTCGGTCCGGCGCTCGGGCCCGGCCAGCTCCCAGAACTCGGCGACCGCCGGGTCGTTCATCCAGCGGGCGACGAGGGGGAGGTCGTCCGGGAGGCGTACGGGAACGAGGCGGAAGGCGCCGAGGGGGGTGGGGGCCGGGCTCCACTCGCCCACCTGGTCGAGCAAAGCCTCGGGGGCCGGCGGAAGGACCGGGAGGCCGCGGGGGACGGCGTACCGCGGCGCGCCGGCCTCGGCAGCCTCGGCGGCCTCCACGGCCTCGGTGGTCTCCACCGTCTCGGCGGTCTCGGTGGTCTGGGCGGCCTGCGCGGCGAGGAGGGCGGCGAGTTCGCCGGGCAGGCCCAGGTCCAGCGTGTCCTCGGTGTCGGGGCTCGCGTCGGTGGGGGGCACGGAGGGCTCCTCTCGAAGGGGTCAGGGACGGAGCGGGTTGGCGACGGCGACGTAGACGGACTGGGTGTCGACGGGGCCGACGAGTTCGTCGAGGCCGTGCAGCCGGGTCAGCAGGTTCGCCTTGCAGCGCAGGACCGGCGCGTCGAGCAGCCGGGCGGGCAGCGGGGTGCGCAGCCGTCGGGGCCCGGTGGCCGCCCCTTCGAGGAACCGTCGGAAGGCGGCGAGCAGCAGCCGCTCGTCGGCGAGTCGCTGCGCCCCGAACGCGCCGATCAGGCCGAACACGTTGTTGATCGCCAGGTAGTAAACGAACCGTTCGTCGGCGACCTCGTCCGGGACGAAGGTGTCGCTGCGGGCGCCGATGCCCGGCAGCCGGGACTCCAGGTCCGCGCGCCGGGACTCGCGGAAGTAGTAGCCCTGGTTGTCGCGGTAACGGCCGCCCACGGGCCAGCCGTCGCCGTCCAGCAGGACGAGGGTGTTCTGCTGATGGGCCTCCAGGGCGACGCCCGCCTCGGCGTCCAGCCAGAGAACGGGGCGGACGACCTGTTCCAGGTAGCGCAGGAACCACTCGGCCGCGACGGCTTCCCGTGGCCGCCCGGTCCGGGCCGCCAGCCTCGTCACCGCGCGGGCGAGCCGGGAGCCCGGTGAGGCGAGGGGGCCGGGGGCGGTGAGTGCGGCGACGCAGGTGACGTCGTCGGCCGGGGAAAAGGGGTTGTGCCGGATCATCACGTCGAGTCCGGGCACGGGGCCGCCGTCGGGTCCGTCGACGGCGAGCCACGCCGGGTCGCGCACGATGTCGAAGCCGGGGTGCGCGGCCCGCCACCGCCGGGACAGGCCGCCGCGCAGCAGCCGGTGGACCTCGACGCCCCGGTGCAGTTCCTTGCGCAGGTGCTCACGCCGGGAATTGGTGATGCGCAGCCCCAGGGAGAGCTTGAGCATGGCCGGGGCATGGGTCCGGTGGACGGTGCGGACCGAGGAGGTGGGGTGCCAGGGGGAACCGTGGGCGCCCAGGTCGCGGAGCAGCCCGGCGTCGAGGAGGGCGGCGGTCTCGGGGCGGTGCCGGACCTCGCGTGCCTGCCAGGGGTGCAGGGGCAGGGCGGCGTACCCGTCGGGCAGGGGGAGGCCGTCTCCGGCGAGGCGGGCGGTCAGGTCGGGGGCGGGGACGGTTCGGCCGCCCTCGGTCCAGGCCGAGTCGGTGGCGAGGGCGCCGGGTGCGACCGCCATCCAGTGCAGGGGGAAGGAGCCGCGCAGCTCGGGCGAGTACCGGCGGGCCTCGGCCTCGGTCAGGCCCTCCCGGCTCTTGGGCGCGGGGTGCAGCGGGTGGCCGAGCAGCAGCGCCTGTTCCGCCGCGAGGAAGCGGTCGACGGGGTCGGGTCCGCGGTCGCCGAGGAAGGCTGCCGTACGGCGGACCGAGTCGGCGACGCGGGCGACGAGGTCGGCTCCCGCACCGCCGTCCGGGCGCTCGCGGGCGAGCAGGGCGGCGAGGGCGACGGCGTCGAGCGGCGGGGCGCAGGCGGCGCCTGCCGGGGAGGGCGGGCCGAAGCGGTGCAGACCCGTGGGGGACCAGTGGCGCACCGGGACGCGCAGGGCGGTGCCGCTGGCGGGCAGGGGGACGTGCAGCACGCCGTCGTGCGGCGCGGGCAGACCGGTCTCGCGCACCCAGCAGCGCAGCAGGTTCTCCACGGCCGCCGCCTGGGCCGCGGCGTGTGCGTCGGCGCCGTCCGGACCGCTGCGCTGTCCGGGAGCCTGCCGGTCGGTGGCGGGTCGGGGGATCGGGGTGGCGGTGGTGATCAAGCGGGGTCCTTGAGGAGGTGGGGGGGTGGTCGGTGGTGAGTGGCCGCCGGTCGGCGCGCCACCGCGGCTGGGAGGTGGCCGGCCGATCCGGCGCCGTTGTGGCCTGCTCTTCGCCGATGATCGGGGCGGCAGCAGCGGTACGACGCCATGGCGCACTCCGACGACCGGGGCCCCGGCGCGGCGCTCCCGGTGGGCGGCGGCCGGCGTCGGAGCGTGCGGGGCAGGGGCAGTCCTGGCCGTCGTACCGGCAGCAGCGGCCGGCCGGCGGGCACGGCATGTGTCGACCGGCCGCACCGGCATCTGTGGACCGGTCGCCGCGGCAGACGCGTCGGACCGGCTGCCGCGCCGCAGGTCGGAACTGTCGGCGGGGCGGTCCGGTACGCGGTCGCCGCGCTGGACGACGACGGCATCCACCGCCTACGACGGCGACCACCGCAGCCGGCTCCCCCGCTCCCCCGACGCGCACGCGCGCACCCGGCGACCCCTCGCGCCGGCAACCTCGGCAGCCGCCCCGCGCGGGAGCCGCCCTCGCCCGGCGTCACCCGGTCGGGCACGCGCGAGCACGCGCGGATGTCCGGGACTTCGGGGACCGCGTCTCGTACGGCCGGGCGCCGATGGCCCCACCCCGAAGGTCCGGCGTCGCAGACCGCACGCGTCCGTGGGGCCGGTGCGGGCGCCGGTCGGCGACGGAGCGTCCCCTCGGTCACGTCACGGCTCCCGTCCTCGCGCTGCGGGGGCCGTGCGCCGGTCGCTCACGCCGCCCGGGCACGGGAGCGCGGCCCCGGGCCCCACCGCTACAACAGCCGTCCGCCCGCCGGGTTACGGGTGAGGACAAGATCCCCGGCCGAGGTCCCGACCGTGATCCCGGCCGGGATTCCGGCCGTCCGCCGCACGGACCGCCAGGTCAGACGGCTTGTATCCGAACCGTTGCCGTTCCGTCGGAAGTCCCCCACAGCGAGCGCATAGTGTGAGGTGCCGTTCCCGGACGGCCGTGTGTTCCGGCCGGAGCCCCATGGGTTCGGTCCGGGATCTCAACTGCCGCGCCTATCAGTCCACATCAGTTCGTCCACATCAGGGGGAGAAGCACCATGCGATCCACACGGCCGTCGTTCACCGCTCGCCGCGAGAGGGGCGCGCGCCGCAGAACCTCCCCCGTGCTGGGCGCCGTTGCGCTGGCCTCCGTGCTCGCGCTCACCGCCACGGCGTGCGACTCGGGCGGCTCCGAGGCGGACGCCCAGGCGTCGGCCTCCTCGGTGGCGGGGGGCGACGGCAAGATATCGATCCCCGACGACCTGAAGGACCGCCTCAAGGAACACGGGATCGACCTGGACAAGTGGCGGGACGGCGCCTGGAAGGACTGGGACCGGCAGGACTGGCTGCGCGAGGCCGAGGACTTCGTCAACCCGATCATCGAGGACCTCTGGGACCCGGACCGGATGCGCGAGGCCGAGGAGCCGGAGCAGGAGGTCGACGAGGGCGACATCTCCGGTGACCAGGGCGTGACCGACCCGGAGCCGCAGCCGGTGGAGGCGCAGCCCGTTCCGGCCTCGTACCACGCCAACGTCCCCGAGGCGGGCAAGGTTTTCTTCGACGCTCCGGGCGGGACGATGGTCTGCTCGGCGACGGTCGTGGCCGACCCCGCCAACCCGGGCAAGTCCAACCTGGTGTGGACGGCGGGCCATTGCGTGCACGCCGGCAAGAGCGGCGGCTGGTACCGCAACATCGCGTTCGTGCCGTCGTACAACGACTCGGGCATGACGGCCGAGCAGCTGCAGAGCGCGGCCAAGGAGCAGGTCGCTCCGCACGGCGTCTGGTGGGGCGACTGGGTGCAGACCTCCGACCAGTGGATCGAGCAGGGCGGCGCGACGGGCGGCGACGGCGCCGCGTACGACTTCGCCGTGCTGCATGTGACGCCGGAGGAGGGCAGCGGCGGCAAGTCGCTGGAGGAGACGGTCGGTTCGGCCCTGCCGGTGGACTTCGCCGCGCCGTCCGCCGCCGAGACGGACAGCGTGACCGCGACGGGCTACCCGGCGGCGGCGCCGTACGACGGGCAGACGATGTACCAGTGCCAGGACAAGCCGGGACGGCTGTCGCTGAAGGCGTCGGACCCGACGATGTACCGCATCGGCTGCACGATGACCGGCGGTTCCTCCGGCGGCGGCTGGGTCGCCACGGGCTCGGACGGCAAGCCGGCGCTGGTGTCCAACACCTCGATCGGCCCGGTGACCGGCGGCTGGCTGGCCGGTCCGCGCCTCGGCGAGGAGGCCAAGGGCGTGTTCGACGCGGTGAGCGGCAAGTTCGCCGGGCAGTGACCGGCCGACGGTGGCATGCGGAAGGGCCCGCCCCCGATCGGGGGCGGGCCCTTCCGCATGCACGGCGACCGGCGTGTGCGGCGCCGCCTAGGCGGCCGGCGCCGGGATGTACGGCGTCAGTTCCGCCGCGAGCTCCTCGTGCACCCGCACCTTGAGCAGCGTGCCCTCCGCGGTGTGCTCCTCGGACAGCACCTCGCCCTCGTCGTGGGCGCGGGCCACCAGCTTGCCGTGCGTGTACGGCACGAGCGCCTCGATCTCCACGGACGGACGCGGCAGCTCGTCGTCGATCAGCGCGAGCAGTTCGGCGATGCCCTGGCCGGTACGGGCCGAGACGGCGATGGACCGCTTCTCGATCCGCAGCAGCCGCTGGAGCACCAGCGGGTCGGCCGCGTCGGCCTTGTTGATCACGACGATCTCGGGGACGTCGGTGGCGCCGACGTCCCTGATCACCTCGCGCACGGCGGCCAGCTGCTCCTCCGGGACCGGGTGCGAACCGTCGACCACGTGCAGGATCAGGTCGGACTCGCCGACCTCCTCCATCGTGGAGCGGAACGCCTCGACCAGGTGGTGCGGCAGATGGCGGACGAAGCCGACGGTGTCGGCCAGCGTGTAGAGCCGGCCGCTCGGCGTCTCGGCCCGGCGGACGGTCGGGTCCAGGGTCGCGAACAGGGCGTTCTCGACCAGGACGCCGGCGCCGGTGAGGCGGTTGAGCAGCGACGACTTTCCGGCGTTGGTGTATCCGGCGATGGCGACCGAGGGCACCTTGTGGCGGCGGCGCTCCTGGCGCTTGACGTCGCGCCCGGTCTTCATCTCCGCGATCTCCCGGCGCATCTTCGCCATCTTCTCGCGGATCCGGCGCCGGTCCGTCTCGATCTTGGTCTCACCGGGACCGCGGGTGGCCAGCCCGCCGCCCTTGCCGCCGCCCATCTGACGGGACAGCGACTGACCCCAGCCCCGCAGCCTCGGCAGCATGTACTGCATCTGCGCGAGCGCGACCTGCGCCTTGCCCTCACGGGACTTGGCGTGCTGGGCGAAGATGTCGAGGATCAGGGCGGTGCGGTCGATGACCTTGACCTTGACGACGTCCTCGAGGTGGATCAGCTGGCCGGGGCTCAGCTCACCGTCGCAGATGACGGTGTCGGCGCCCGTCTCGAGCACGATGTCGCGCAGTTCCTCGGCCTTGCCGGAGCCGATGTAGGTGGCGGCGTCGGGCTTGTCGCGGCGCTGGATCACGCCGTCGAGCACGAGCGCGCCTGCGGTCTCCGCGAGGGCGGCCAGCTCCGCGAGGGAGTTCTCGGCGTCCTGCACGGTCCCCGTGGTCCAGACGCCGACGAGGACGACCCGCTCCAGACGGAGCTGCCGGTACTCGACCTCGGTGACGTCCTCGAGCTCGGTGGAGAGGCCCGCGACGCGGCGCAGAGCCGCGCGCTCGGAGCGGTCGAGCTGGTCGCCGTCCCGCTCACCGTCGATCTCGTGGCTCCAGGCGACGTCCTCTTCCATCAGGGCATCGGCCCGAAGACCGTCGGGGTAGTCGTGCGCGAAGCGCTTGGTGTCCTGGGAAAAGGAAGAAGAGGAGGTCATTGGATCCTTACGTCGATGTGCTGGAAGGGGGTGTCGGGTACAACGTACGAGTACCCCGGGACATTCCCCGTGACCCGTGCCGTGTCCCGGTGGCGGACCGCGCCGCCGACCCGACGATGGTCGCACGGCACGCCCCGTCTCGTCACCGCCTTATTCACCCGCCGGTCCTCCAGTCCGGGTGACCCGGCATCGGCGGGGTCTTCTCGCCGTACAGCCACCCCTCCAGGAACCGGGACAGGTCGCGTCCGGCGGTCTCGGAGGCGAGGGCGACGAAGTCGGCGGTGGTGGCGGTGGCGTCCCGGTGGCGGCTCGCCCAGGCCCGCTGCAGCCGGTCGAAGGCCGGGCGGCCGATCTCCTGGCGCAGGGCGTAGAGGATGAGGGCGGCGCCGTCGTAGACGTTGGGCCGGAAGATGCCGAGGCGGTTGCCGGGCTCGGGCGCCTTGGGCGCGGCGGGCGGTCCGCCGGCGGCGCGCCAGCGGTCGGAGGCGGCGTACGCGGTCTTCATCCGCGCCTCGACCGTGCGGCCCGACTTCTCCTCGGCGTACAGGGCCTCGTACCAGGTGGCGTGGGCCTCGTTCAGCCACACGTCGGACCAGCGGTGCGGGCTGACGCTGTTGCCGAACCACTGGTGGGCCAGCTCATGGACCATGATCGAGTCGACGTACCACGCGGGGTAGGCCGGATCGGTGAACAGTCCCCGCTCGAAGAGGGAGAGCGTCTGGGTCTCCAGGGCGAAGCCGGTGGCGGCGTCGGCGACCAGGACGCCGTAGGTCTCGAAGGGGTAGGGCCCGGCCTTGCTCTCCATCCACGCGATCTGGCCGGGGGTCTTCCGCAGCCACAGTTCGAGCGCGGCCCGGTGGCGGGTGGGGACGACGTCGCGGACGGGCAGTCCGTGCGGGCCGGTGCGGCGCAGCACGGTGGAGCGGCCGATGGAGATCTGGGCGAGTTCGGTGGCCATCGGGTGCAGGGTGCGGTACGTCCAGGTGGTGCTGGCGCCGTCGCGGTCGACGTCGGTCCGTACGCCGCCGGCGACGGCGGTGTGGCCCTCGGGGGCGGTGACGCGGACGGTGAACAGGGCCTTGTCCGAGGGGTGGTCGTTGCAGGGGAAGACCAGGTGGGCGGCGTCGGCCTGGTTGGCCAGGGCGAGGCCGTCGGCGGTGCGCAGCCAGCCGCCCTCGGGGCCCTTGCCGGGCAGGGGGTCGCTGGTGTGGGCGACGGTGATCCGCACCCGCTCTCCGGCGTCCAGCGGCTCCCGCGGGGTCACCACGAGGTCCTCGCCCGCCGCGGCGTGCGCGGCCGGCTCGCCGTCGACCTCGACCGAGTGGACCCGGCCGCGCGCGAAGTCGAGGTTGAGGCGGTCGAGCCGGGCGGTCGTCCGGGCGTCGATCACGGTGACCGCGCGCAGGGGCTTGTCGTTGCGGCCCGGGTAGATGAGGGAGAGGTCGTACGACGTCACGTCGTATCCCGGGTTCCCGAGGTGCGGGAAGAGGCGGTCTCCGACGCCGAGCGGGGCCGGCGGGGCGCTCGCGGCGACCAGGCAGGCGCAGGCGGCGCAGACCGCGGTGGCGAGCAGGGCGGGCCTGATCCGCCGCGGGGCGTTGGCGGGCGTGGTACGGGGCCGGGCGCCCCGGTCGGTGGAGGTGAGCGGCATGCATCACCGCTACCGCGCGGGCCGGGCAGCGGTGCGTGTCCCGCCTGGGTCCCACCCGAACGGGGTGGGGCGCGTTACGCCGTCGCCGTGGCGTGCGGTGCGGGTGTCGGCGTGGCGGCCGATGCCGCGGTCGCCGCGGCGCCCGGTACGGCCGTCACCGTGGGGTCCGGCGCGGCAGTCGCCGCGGTGCTCGGCGCGTCCGTCACCGCGCCGCCCCGCGTTCCTGGGCGCGACCCAGGTCGTAGCGGCCCACGTCGTAGACGCCCGGGACTTTGCGCATGGCGCGCATCAGGGCGGGCAGCGCGGTGGCGTCCGTGAGCTGGAGGGTGTACGTGTGCCGGACGCCCTGCCGGCTGGGCGGCTCCACGGTGGCCGAGACGATCTCGGCGCCCTCCAGGGCGATCGCCTCGGTGAGATCGGCGAGCAGATGCGGGCGGCCGAACGATTCGGCGACGAGCGTGACGCGGCACCCGGCGGTCTCGGCGGCGCCGTCGTTCCAGCGGACGCCGACCTCCGTGCGCCCCGCGGCCTTCATCCGCGCGACGGCGGCGCACCAGAGGCGGTGCACGGCGACCACTCCGCCGCGGACGAGGAAGCCGGTGACCACGTCGCGCGGTACGGGGGTGCAGCAGCCGGCGAGGCGGGCGCTCGCGCCGGGCCGGTCGAGGACCAGGGCGTCGGCGGTGCGGGCGGGGCGGTCCGAGGGCGCGCGGGCGGGCGCGGGGCGGGCGCCGGGGCCGTCGGGGAGGAAGCGCGGGGGCGCCTCGTCGGCCCGGGCCTCGCCAGGGGCCGGGCCGGGCTTTCCGTCGTCGTCCCCGGACGCCGTCGCATGGGCGGCGAGCCACCGCTGAATGGCGATGCGGGCGGCCGGGGTGTGCGCGTGCCCCAGCCACTGCTTGGAGGGCTCGGAGGCGGGGTCCTGGCCCATGAGCAGCTGCACGGTGTCGCCGTCCCGCAGGACGGTGCTCAGCGTCGCCAGTCGCCCGTTGACGCGGGCGCCGATGCAGGCGTGCGCGTCCTCGCCGTACTGCGCGTACGCGGCGTCCACGCAGGTGGCGCCGTCGGGCAGGCCGAGGGTGCCGCCGTCGGGGCGGAAGACGGTGATCTCGCGGTCCTGGGCGAGGTCCTCGCGCAGCGTCGACCAGAAGGTGTCGGGGTCGGGCGCGGCGCGCTGCCAGTCGAGAAGGCGGGAGAGCCAGCCGGGCCGGGTGGGGTCGACGCGTTCGCCGTCGGCCGGGGACTGCTCCTCGGGGGGCGACGCGTAGGGGTTGCCGAGGGCGATGACGCCGGCCTCGGCGACCTTGTGCATCTGGTGGGTGCGGATGAGGACTTCGCCGACCTGGCCGTCCTCGCGGGCGACGGCCGTGTGCAGCGACTGGTACAGGTTGAACTTGGGGACGGCGATGAAGTCCTTGAACTCCGAGACGACGGGCGTCATACAGGTGTGGAGTTCGCCGAGGACGCCGTAACAGTCGGCGTCCTCGTTGACCAGGACCAGCAGCCGCCCGAAGTCGGCGCCGCGCAGCCGGCCGCGTTTGCGGGAGACGCGGTGCAGGGAGACGAAGTGCCGTGGCCGGATGAGGACTTCGGCCTGGATGTCGGCCTCGCGCAGCACGCCGCGCATCTCCTCGGCCATCTCGGCGAGCGGGTCGTCGGGGCGGGAGGCGTTCTCGACGATCAACTCCCTTGTCTGCTCGTACTCCTCGGGGTGGAGGATGGCGAACACCAGGTCCTCCAGCTCGGTCTTGAGGGCCTGGACGCCGAGCCGTTCGGCGAGCGGGATGAGGACGTCGCGGGTGACCTTGGCGATGCGGACCTGTTTCTCGGGGCGCATCACGCCGAGGGTGCGCATGTTGTGCAGCCGGTCGGCGAGTTTGATCGACATCACGCGGACGTCGTTGCCGGTGGCGACGAGCATCTTGCGGAACGTCTCGGGCTCGGCGGCGGCGCCGTAGTCGACCTTCTCCAGCTTGGTGACGCCGTCCACCAGGTAGCGCACTTCCTCGCCGAACTGCTCCCGCACCTGGTCGAGGGTCACATCCGTGTCCTCGACGGTGTCGTGCAGCAGGGAGGCCGTCAACGTGGTGGTCTCCGCGCCGAGTTCGGCGAGGATCAGGGTGACGGCGAGGGGGTGGGTGATGTACGGCTCGCCGCTCTTGCGCATCTGGCCGCGGTGCGAGGACTCGGCCAGGACGTAGGCGCGGCGCAGGGGTTCGATGTCGGCGTCGGGGTGGTGGGCGCGGTGGGCGTCCACGACGTGGCCGATGGCGTCGGGGAGCCGGTCGCGGGCGGCGGGACCCAGGAGGGCGGCGCGGCCGAGGCGGCGCAGGTCGATCCGCGGCAGCGATCTCCTGCGGGGCATCGCGGGCGTCGCCCGGCCCGGCGCGGTCCCGGCGGCGGGCTCCGTGACGGCTCCGGCGACCGGGGCCGTCACGACGCCCGGACTCGGGGGGTTCGTGGCCTCCGCATTCATGGACACCTCCGGCTGCGTGGACCGGCGGACGGGGTGCCCCATGGCGGACACGGCTCAGGGACGGCGACATCTCCCCCGTCCACGCCGGTGCTTGATGCTACCGACCCCATCACGCGCGATCGGCCGCCTCTCGCCGAGCGTGAAACGGATCACCCAATCGAGCGACGATTTCGACGTTTACGGCCGAATACTGCATGCCCTGCGGGGGCGCCGACGCCCTGTCGGGCCGTCAGCGGGCCGCGGCGCGCAGCCAGTCGGCGTCGATCTCCCCCTCGGCGACGATCACGGCGGGACCGGTCATCTCGACCTCCCCGTCGGGCCGTTCGGTGATCACCAGCCGGCCGCCGGGGAGGTCGACGGTGTACGTCGTCGGGACGCCGGTGACCGCCGGGTCGGCGCCGTCGCGGCGGGCGGCGGCCACGGCGACGGCGCAGGCGCCCGTGCCGCAGGAGCGGGTTTCGCCGGAGCCGCGCTCGTGCACCCGCATCGCGACGTGCCCGGGGCCGCGGTCCACGACGAACTCGACGTTCACTCCGTCCGGGTAGGCGGCGGCCGGGCTGAACGGCGGCGGCGACAGCAGATCGCCGGCCTCGGCGAGGTCCTCGACGAAGGCGACGGCGTGCGGGTTGCCCATGTTGACGTTGCGCGCGGGCCAGCTGCGCTCCCCCACGGCGACCGTGACGTCGCCCTCCGGGAACAGGGCGCGGCCCATGCCGACGGTGATGTCGCCGTCAACTGCGCCGGCGCCGTCCTTGGCGATGTGCACGGTCTTCACGCCGGCGCGTGTGGCGACGGCGAGGTCTCCCCCGGTGGTGTGCCCGGCGCGCTGGAGGTAGCGGGCGAAGACGCGCACGCCGTTGCCGCACATCTCGGCGATCGAGCCGTCGGCGTTGCGGTAGTCCATAAACCATTCGGCCTCGGCGGCCATCTCCCGGGCCTCCGGGTGCGCGGCGGACCGCACGACGTGCAGCAGGCCGTCGCCGCCGATGCCCGCGCGCCGGTCGCACAGGGCGGCGACCGCGGCCGGGGGCAGGTCGACGGCGTTCTCCGGATCCGGGACGATCACGAAGTCGTTCTCGGTGCCGTGGCCCTTGAGGAAGGCGATCCGCGTGCTCATCCCCCGATCGTAAGGGGCGGCGCCGACAGCGCCGAAACCAGCGCCCCGGGTCAGGCGGATCGGCACCCGGCGGTCTGCGGTCGGCGGGGGTCGGCGGTGGGCGGCGCCCCGCAGCCCCGCCCCGGCGGATCAGCGCCCAGCGGTCCGCGGTCGGCCGGTGGGTCAGCGCCCCCGGCCCGTGGTCGGCCGGTGCGTCGGCTCTCCCGCTCTGTGGCCGGCCGGCGGCTCAACGCCCCACGATCCCGCCCGGCGGGCCTCAGCGCAGCCGCGCCACGCGCCACACGGCGAGCACGACGACCGCGGCCACGATCACCACGTAGGCCAGCACGACCCGCCAGTCCGGCCGCCGGCCCGATCCGCGCTGCGGCAGGCCCGGCCAGGTGGCGCCGACCTTGCGGGCGGCCATCAGGCCCCAGCCGGCCGCGCAGGAGCAGATCAGCAGCCCCAGCATGGCGATCACGGCCCCGCTGTCGCCGAAGTCGAAGGCGAGCGGGAAGGCGAACATCAGGGAGCCCAGCGCGGCCAGGCCGACGATGGGGGCGAGCTGCCACAGCCGCAGCCGGCGCTGCGGGCGCAGCTCGACCTCGACCTCGGGGCCGCCGACGTAGACCTCGTCGGGCTCGGGACCGTCGGCGGTCACGCCGTCCGGCGTCTCGTCCGGGCCGTCGGGGCTCAGACGGTCGTCGTCGCGTTCCGGTTCGCCACTGTCCGTGGTGGCGGGCTCGGTGCCTTGTGCGGTGTCGCGAGGGCCGGCCTCCATCGCCACGCGCCCTCCTGACTTGGACTCCACTTGGTCGATCGAAGCTCGATGATGGCACGCCGCCGGTTGCCCGGACGGCGGCCAGTGCGTCCCGATGCCATGACGTGATCAGGCTGTAACCGGTCGTTCGACCAACGTCAGGGCGAGCCGCGGAAGTTCCGCACGGTCCGCCGCGGCCCCACTGAGCCAGTGCACCCGCGGGTCGCGCCTGAACCACGAATCCTGACGGCGCGCGAAGCGCTTGGTGGCGCGCACGGTCTCGGCACGGGCCTCGTCCAGGGTGCACTCGCCGGCCAGCGCGGCGAGGACCTGCTGGTAGCCGAGGGCGCGTGACGCCGTGCGCCCCTCGCGCAGCCCCTGCGCCTCGAGTGCGCGCACCTCCTCGACGAGGCCGGCCTCCCACATCCGGTCCACGCGGCGCGCGATGCGCTCGTCCAGCTCCGGGCGGGCGACGTCGACGCCGATCTGCAGGGTGTCGTAGACGGAGTCGTGGCCGGGGAGGTTGGCGGTGAACGGCATGCCGGTGATCTCGATCACTTCCAGCGCCCGGACGATACGGCGTCCGTTGCCGGGCAGGATCGCCCGAGCGGCCTCGGGGTCCGCGGCGGCGAGGCGGGCGTGCAGGGCGCCGGGGCCGCGCAGGGCCAGCTCCTCCTCCAGGCGGGCCCTGACCTCGGGGTCGGTGCCGGGGAACTCGAGGTTGTCGACGGCCCCGCGCACGTACAGGCCGGAGCCGCCGACCAGGATCGGCCAGCGGCCTTCGGCGAGCAGGGCGTCGATCCGCGCGCGGGCGAGCCGCTGGTACTCGGCGACGGACGCGGTGACCGTGACGTCCCAGACGTCCAGCAGGTGGTGGGGGACGCCGCCGCGTTCCTCGGGGGTGAGCTTGGCGGTGCCGACGTCCATCCCCCGGTAGAGCTGCATGGAGTCGGCGTTGACGACCTCCCCGCCGAGCTGCTGGGCGAGGTGGACGCCCAGATCGGACTTTCCGGCCGCGGTCGGTCCGACGACGGCGATGACGCGGGGTGCGGGGGATGCGCTGCTCACCCGACCAGTCTCGCAAACTCGGCGGGCGGCGATCCCGGCGCACCCGGCGGCGCATCCGACGCTCCGGCACACCCGGCGCCTCCGGTCCGACGCCGCCGCCGGCCACCTGAGCGACGGCGAGACGCCACGTCACGCCGTCGCGAGTCGCCACGACCGCACCATCACGCCAAGACGCCGCTACGACCAGGCCGCGACCAAGTACCCCACCCCGTACGGCGCCTCCTCGGACAGCAGCGCCCCGGACAGCCCCGCGCCCTCCGCCGCGCCGGCGAGCACCTGCCAGGGCGCCCGCCCGGCCGCCTTGAGCTGCCGCGCGAGCCCGGCGTCCAGCGCCTTGAGCGCCGCGACGTCGGCCGTCCCGAGCGCCCGCGCGACGCCGGCGTCGAAGGGCTCGGCGCGCGCGTCGAGGTAGCCCGGCGCCTTGACGGTGCGGCAGGCGCTGCCGTCGCCCATCACCAGCATCGCCACCCGCCCGGCCCGCGCGGCGGCGTCCCGTCCGACGCGCGCGCACGCCTCGGCGTCGAGTTCCTCGCCGACGGCCAGACCTTCAACGGGGGCATCGGCCCACCCCGTCCGCCCCAGCAGCCACGCGGCGACGGCGAGCGAGGGCGGCAGCGGGCCGGCCGCCTCCCCCGCGTCGGGCCGCCCCAGCCGTACGTCGACGCCGACGCCGAATCCCCGGAAGGAACCGGGCGTGCCCTCGGGGTACGCGCGCGTGCCCGCCCCTTCGGCGGGTCCGACGACCACCAGCGCGTCGGGACGGGAGGCGGCGAGCACGCCGAGCGCGTCGGTGCAGGCCGCCCGCGTGGCGTCCAGTTCGTGCGCGGCCCCCGCGGCGACGGCGGGCACGAGGAGCGGCGGGCAGGGACAGACTGCGGCGGAGACAAGCATGATCGGCAGCGTATCGCCGCGGGGCGGCGCCGTCGGCATGTCACCCCTGCGCCGGGCCGGACCGAGCCCGGACGTGTCCCGCCGCCACAGGCCGGACCGGGGCTCGGCGTGTCACCCTCCGACAGGCGGGACCGGCACTCGGCCTGTCACCCGCACCGGACCGGGCCGGGAGCGAACGGACCACGGGCGCCCCGCAGCGCACCGCCCGGCACCCGCCCGTCCGCCCGGCAGCCCGCCCGTCCGGCAACCGGCCCGCGCGTCAGTCGCAGCCGCAGCCGCCGCCCGTGGCGACCGGCACAGGAGCCGGGGCGCCCACCTTCGGCAGGCCCAGGAGGACCCCCGCCGGCTTGGCCTGCTCGGCGGCGTTGCGCTTCTCCCAGGCGTCGCCCGCGCGCGTGCGGCGGACGTCGAGGACCGGGCCCTCGGCGAGGAGGTGGTGCGGGGCGGCGTAGGTGACCTCGACAGTGACCACGTCGCCGGGGCGCACCTCCTGGTCCGGCTTGGTGAAGTGGACCAGGCGGTTGTCGGGGGCGCGGCCGGAGAGGCGGTGGGTGGCGCCGTCCTTGCGGCCCTCGCCCTCGGCGACCATCAGCTCCAGGGTGCGGCCGACCTGCTTCTTGTTCTCGTCCCAGGAGATCTCCTCCTGGAGGGCGACGAGGCGCTCGTACCGCGCCTGGACGACCTCCTTCGGGATCTGGCCGTCCATGGTGGCGGCCGGGGTGCCGGGGCGCTTGGAGTACTGGAAGGTGAACGCCTGCGCGAAGCGGGCCTCGCGGACGACGTGCAGGGTCTGCTCGAAGTCCTCCTCGGTCTCGCCGGGGAAGCCCACGATGATGTCGGTGGTGATCGCGGCGTGCGGGATGGCGGCGCGCACCTTCTCGATGATGCCGAGGTAGCGCTCCTGCCGGTAGGAGCGGCGCATCGCCTTCAGGACCGTGTCCGATCCGGACTGCAGGGGCATGTGGAGCTGCGGCATGACGTTCGGCGTCTCGGCCATCGCGGCGATGACGTCGTCGGTGAAGTCGCGCGGGTGGGGCGAGGTGAAGCGGACCCGCTCCAGGCCCTCGATCCGCCCGCAGGCCCGCAGCAGCTTGCTGAACGCCTCGCGGTCGCCGATGTCGGAGCCGTACGCGTTGACGTTCTGGCCGAGCAGGGTGATCTCGCTGACGCCCTCGCCCACCAGGGCCTCGACCTCGGCGAGGATGTCGCCGGGCCGGCGGTCCTTCTCCTTGCCGCGCAGGGCGGGGACGATGCAGAAGGTGCAGGTGTTGTTGCAGCCGACGGAGATGGACACCCAGGCCGCGTAGGCGCTCTCCCGCCGGGTCGGCAGGGTGGAGGGGAACGCCTCCAGCGACTCGGCGATCTCGACCTGCGCCTCCTCCTGGACGCGGGCGCGCTCCAGGAGGACGGGCAGCTTGCCGATGTTGTGCGTGCCGAAGACGACGTCCACCCAGGGCGCCTTCTTCACGATGGTGTCGCGGTCCTTCTGGGCCAGGCAGCCGCCGACCGCGATCTGCATGCCGGGGCGCCGGGCCTTCTTCGGGGCGAGGTGGCCGAGGTTGCCGTACAGCCGGTTGTCGGCGTTCTCCCGGACGGCGCAGGTGTTGAAGACGACGACGTCGGCCTCGCCGTCGGCCCCTTCGGGGGCGCGGACGTAACCGGCGTCCTCCAGCAGCCCGGCCAGTCGTTCGGAGTCGTGGACGTTCATCTGGCACCCGTAGGTGCGGATCTCGTAGCTTCGGGTAACGCCCACTTCGTCCACCGCTCCGGCCCGGTCACTGCTGCTGGTCATGGTTCAAGAGTAAGGGCGCGCCGCCGGGCCCCGGTCCGGAGGCGGCCGTCACAGCATGGCCCCGCCCGTCGCGTCGACCACCTGCCCGGTCACCCAGCGCGCGTCGTCGGAGGCGAGGAACGCGACCACGTCGGCGACGTCCTGCGGTCGCCCCACCCGGCCGAGGGCGGACAGCTCGGCCGCCGACCTCTGCGCCGCCTCGTTCCCGCGGAGCCAGGACGCGTTCATGTCGGTGTCGACGATGCCGGGCGCGACCGCGTTGACCGTGATGCCGCGGGGTCCCAGCGCCTTGGCGAGGGTGCGGGTGAACGTGTCGACGGCCCCCTTGGTCATGGCGTAGGCGATGATGTCGGTGAGCGCGACCCGGGTCGCCCCGGAGGAGACGTTGACGATCCGGCCGCCGTCGCGCAGCCGCTTGAGCCCCTGCTGCACGAGGAAGAACGGCGCGCGCATGTTGACCGCGACGACCTCGTCGAACATCTCCGGGGTGGTCTGCTCGATCTCGCCGCGCGGTGAGATGCCCGCGTTGTTGACCAGGATGTCGAGGCCGGCGCCGTCGGCGTGTTCCAGGACCTCGCGGTCGTAGCCCTCCCACAGGGTTTCCACGTCGCCGGGGACGCCCAGCCGCGCCTGCAGCGCGAACGCCGCGCCGCCCCGCGCGCGGACGGCGGCGACCGTCTCCTCGGCGGCCGCCGCGTCGCGCCCGTAGTGCACGGCCACCAGCGCCCCCTCCTGTCCGAGCCGCTCGGCGACGGCCCTCCCGATTCCCCGGGCGCCGCCCGTGACCAGTGCCTTCTTGCCCGACAACGTACCCATGACGTCCCTCCCGAACAGACCCGAACAGGGGCTGCCGAATTCATAGTGATCACTACACAAACAGCGGTCACCACACAAACACGTCCCGCGCCCCGAATTCAATAGCGATCGTTGTAAAATTCGGCCGTGACGACGACGAGGCGCGGCCGCCCGCGGAGCTTCGACCGGGACACCGCCCTGGCCCGGGCGACGCTGCTGTTCTGGCGGCACGGCTACGAGGGCACGTCCATCGCGGACCTGACCGCGGCCATGGGCATCTCGCCGCCGAGCCTCTACGCCGCCTTCGGCGACAAGCGCACGCTCTTCGCGGAGGTCGTCGACCACTACGGCGACACGTTCGGCGCGTTCCTGCGCCGGGCGCTCGACGCGGCGGACGATCCGCGCTCGGGCTTCGCCCGCATGCTCCGGGAGGCGGCCGTCTCCTACACCGACCCGCGGCACCCCGGGGGCTGCCTGGTGATCAGCGCGGCGGCCACCTGCTCCCCGCAGAGCGCCGACGTCGAAACGGACCTGCGCAAGCGCCGGGAGGCGAACGTCGCCCTCCTCCGGCAGCGCCTCGACCAGGCCGTGGACGGCGGCTCGCTGCCACCGGGCACGGACACCCGCGCCCTGGCCGTGTACTTCGCCGCCGTGATGCAGGGCATGTCGCAGCAGGCCCGCGACGGCGCGAGCACCGAGGAGCTGCTCCGGGTGGCGGAGCACGCCATGACGGCGTGGCCCGCGACCTCGGCCTAGGCGCACTCGTCTCTCGGCCCGGGCAGACTCGCCGCCCTGGTCAGCACCGTGCGCCGGCTGGCAGGATCGCGCCCATGTCCAAGGTCTTCCGTTCTCCCGTCACGGGCCGGGCCCTGCGGGTCGCGGCGGCCGGGGTCGTCGTTCTCGGGCTGCTGCTGTGGTGGCTGCTGCCGCTGGGCGAGAAGCCGCCGAGCGGGACGATCACCTTCAGCACCGGCACCCCGCGCGGCGTCTACCAGAAGTACGGCGTCCTGCTGCGCGCCGAGCTGGCCAAGGACATGCCGGAGCTGGAGGTGCGGCTGAAGAACAGCGACGGCTCGCAGGAGAACGTGGCCCGGGTGGCGACCGGCGAGGCCGACTTCACCATCGCCGCGGCCGACGCGGTGGAGACGTACGCGATGGACAACGGGCCCGGCGCCGGGGATCTGCGCGGGGTCGCCCGCCTCTACGACGACTACGTGCACATCGTCGTCCCGCGCGACTCGGACATCCAGTCCGTCGCCGATCTGCGCGGCAAACGGGTCGCCATAGGGCCGACCCACTCGGGCGTGCGGCTGATCGCCACGCGGGTGCTCAGGACCGAGGACATCGACGCGCGGCGCGACATCACCCCGCTGTCCGACGGCATCGACACCGGGCCGGGCCGGCTGAAGCGGGGCGAGATCGACGCCTTCTTCTGGTCCGGGGGGCTGCCGACGGACGGTCTGTCGGAGCTGGCCGGGGCGTTCGACTTCCGGTTCGTGCCGATCGACGCCGAGTTCGTGGCCCGGCTGCACGGCCAGGGCGGCGGCGCCCACTACTACCGGGCCACCAACATGCCGGAGTCGGCCTACGAGACCGGGCAGACCGGCACGGTGCCCACGATGGCGGTGTCCAACGTGCTCATCACCCGCGCGGACGTGGACCCGGAGCTGACCGAGTGGCTGACCCGGACCGTGATCAAGAGCCGGGACGGCATCGGCGACACCGTGCACTCCGCCCAGCTCGTCGATCTGCGCACGGCGATCTACACCGACCCGCTCCCGCTGCACGCCGGCGCCCGGCGCTACTACCGCTCGGTCAAGCCGTAGGGCTGTTCCTCGGCACCCGCACCGTCACCTTCAGCCCGTGCGGCTCGTGGTGCTCGTAGCGGATGGAGCCGCCGGCCGCCGCGAGCAGGGCGCGGGTGATGGACAGGCCGAGGCCCGATCCCTTGACGTTCTGGTGGCGTCCGCTGCGCCAGAAGCGGTCGCCGATCCGGCCCAGCTCCTCGTCGGTCAGACCGGGGCCCCGGTCGGCGACCACGACGGTCGAGGTGTCGCCGTTGGACGCCACGGTCACCTCGACCCGCTCGCCCGCGGGCGTGAACTTCACCGCGTTGTCGATCACCGCGTCCAGTGCGCTGGACAGCGTGACGGGGTCGGCCCAGGCGGTGGTGGGCGGGCAGGCGCCGACCAGCGTCACGCCCTTGGCCTCGGCGGTGGGCGCCCAGGCGGCGACCCGCTCGGCGGCCAGCGCGCCGATGTCGGTGAGCCGGAGGTCCGCCTCGGCGTGCTCGGCCAGCGCCAGGTCGAGCAGGTCGTCCAGCACCCGCGCCAGCCGCTTGCCCTCGGCCTGCACGGAGGCGATCTCCTGGTTGCCCTCGGGCAGCTCCATCGCGAGCAGCTCGATGCGCAGCAGCAGCGCGGCGAGCGGGTTGCGCAGCTGGTGCGAGGCGTCGGCGACGAAGGCGCGCTGCTGCTCCAGGACGTCCTCGACGTTGTCCGCCATCTCGTTGAACGACCGGGCGAGCCGTCGCAGTTCCGGCGGCCCGCCGGCCACGGCGACCCGCGACTTGAGCCGGCCGGTGGCGATGTCGTGCGTGGTGGCGTCCAGCACCCGCACCGGCCGCAGCACCCAGCCGGTCAGCCGCAGCGCGGCGCCGACGGCCAGCAGCATCGCGGCCGTCTCGCCCGCGGCGATCACCAGCCAGCCCTGGAGGATCCGCGACCGCATCGGCCCGGTGGGCGAGTCGGTGACCACCACGGCCACCACGTCGCCGTCGCGGATGACCGGCGAGGCCACCACCAGTCGGCCCCGCTGCCATGGCCACACCTGCTCGGGATCGTCACTGCGACGGCTGAGCAGCGCCTCGTCGAAAGCCTCGCGCACCTCGCCCGTCTGAGGGAGGAACCAGTGCTGCGGCGCATGGGCCATGGGGGACTTGTCGGCGTAGAAGACGCCCGCCCGAATGCCGTAGACGTCGTAGTAGTCCTGCAGTTCCCGGCTGAGCGTCACCTGGCGCGGATCGGGCGCGGTCTGCCGCGAGCCGCCGGCCGGGGCGGTGACGAACTGGGCGAGGGCCGCGAAGAACGCCGTGTCGTCGATCCGGTCGACGACCACCTTCTGCTGCTGGGCGGCGGCCACGCTGACCGCGAGGGGGATGCCGAGCGCCAGCAGCACGGCCGCCATCAGGACGATGAGCAGCGGCAGAAGACGTGTGCGCACCCTGCCCCGCTACGCGCCGGGGGCGACGAGCCGGTAGCCCACGCCGCGTACGGTCTCGATGAGCGCCGGCATCCGCAGCTTGGCGCGCAGGGACGCCACGTGCACCTCCAGGGTGCGGCCGGTCCCCTCCCAGCTGGTGCGCCACACCTCGCTGATGATCTGCTCCCGGCGGAAGACGACGCCGGGCCGCTGCGCGAGCAGGGCGAGCAGGTCGAACTCCTTGCGGGTCAGCTGGACGGCCGTACCGTCCACGCTCACCTGGCGGGTGGGCAGGTCGATGCGCACGGGACCGAGGCACAGCGCTCCGTCGCCCGCGCCGGCGGCCTCCTCCGGGACGCTGCGCCGGCTGACGGCGTGGATGCGGGCGAGCAGTTCACCGGTGTCGTACGGCTTGACCACGTAGTCGTCGGCCCCGAGGTTGAGGCCGTGGATGCGGGAGCGCACGTCGGACCGCGCGGTGACCATGATCACCGGGGTGCTGGTGCGCTTGCGGATCTTGCCGCACACCTCGTAGCCGTCCTGGTCGGGAAGGCCCAGGTCGAGCAGGACGACGCCGAAGCCGGCGCCCTCCGGGACGAGCGCCTGGAGGGCCTCCTCGCCGCTGCGGGCGTGGGTGACCTCGAACCCGTGCCGCACCAGGATCGCCGACAGCGCGGCGGCCACGTGGTTGTCGTCCTCGACGAGGAGCAGTCTCATCCCGGCCCCCTTCGCTTCACCGGCCGTACGGTTCCCTCGGGTAGAAGTCGTGCACGCGCGCGTGCACCAGGGCAGTCACGCCGATGGAGGGGGACGGCGTCAAGGACATTCCGGTTGCGAGCGCCTCGAAGTTACTCGGCCGATACTCCCACCGGTCACCCCTGCTACGACAGGTGTCCGATTGCTATCGGATCGTGATGCTCAGATTCCCCTCAGATGTAATGACGCAGGTCGCGTAGGGTTATTACTGTCCTCCGAAACCGCGAGGAGGACGGAGTCCGATAGCGATGACCGAAGTATCGGTGGCCAAGCAAGACTCGGCCGCGACCGGCGAACTGGTCGTCCTGAAGAACGTCAACAAGCACTTCGGCGCGTTGCACGTGCTGCAGGACATCGATCTCACGATCGCCCGCGGCGAGGTCGTCGTGGTCATCGGGCCCTCCGGGTCCGGCAAGTCCACCTTGTGCCGCACGATCAACCGCCTGGAGACGATCGACTCCGGGTCCATCACGATCGACGGCAAGCCGCTGCCCGCCGAGGGCAAGGCGCTGGCCCGGCTGCGCGCCGACGTGGGCATGGTGTTCCAGTCCTTCAACCTCTTCGCGCACAAGACCGTGCTCGAGAACGTGATGCTCGGCCAGGTCAAGGTCCGCAGGGCCGACAAGAAGCAGGCCGAGGAGAAGGCGCGCGCCCTGCTCGACCGGGTCGGCGTGGCCTCGCAGGCCGACAAGTACCCCGCTCAGCTCTCCGGCGGACAGCAGCAGCGCGTCGCCATCGCCCGGGCTCTGGCCATGGACCCGAAGGTCATGCTCTTCGACGAGCCGACCTCCGCCCTGGACCCGGAGATGATCAACGAGGTCCTGGAGGTCATGCAGCAGCTCGCCCGCGACGGCATGACCATGATCGTCGTCACCCATGAGATGGGCTTCGCCCGCTCGGCCGCCAACCGGGTGGTGTTCATGGCTGACGGCCGCATCGTCGAGGAGGCTGTGCCGGACCAGTTCTTCAGCAATCCGCGCAGCGACCGAGCCAAGGACTTCCTGTCGAAGATCCTGCACCACTGACCGCGCCCGCCGCTCCCCCGCGGCGGTACCGCGTCACCCGCACTGGACGGCCCGCGTCCCCTTTCACCACGCAAAGGATGTTCACCATGAAGCTCCGCAAGGTCACCGCCGCGGCGGCCGCCGCGCTGGTTCTGTCCCTCACCGCGACCGCCTGTGGCGGCGACGACGGCGACAGCGAGGAGACCGGCTCGGGTTCCGGCGGCGGCGACAAGATCAAGATCGGCATCAAGTACGACCAGCCCGGTCTCGGCCTGAAGGAGCCCGACGGTTCCTTCTCCGGCTTCGACGTGGACGTGGCCACCTACGTGGCCAAGGAGCTGGGCTACGAGGCCGACCAGATCGAGTGGGTCGAGACCAAGAGCGCCGACCGTGAGAACGCGCTGGCCCGCGGCGACGTGAAGTTCATCGCGGCCACCTACTCGATCAACGACGAGCGCAAGCAGAAGGTCGACTTCGCCGGCCCGTACCTGCTGGCCCACCAGGACCTGCTGGTCAAGGCGGACTCGGACATCGCCAAGGGCACGGACCTCAACGGCAAGAAGCTCTGCTCGGTCACCGGCTCGACCTCCGCGCAGAACGTCAAGGACACCATCGCCCCCGAGGCCCAGCTGAAGCAGGTCGGCACCTACTCGGAGTGCATCGCCGGCCTCCAGAGCGGCGCCGTCGACGCGGTGACCACCGACGACTCGATCCTCGCGGGCTTCGCGGCGCAGGAGCAGTACAAGGGCCAGTTCAAGCTCGCCGGTCTGAAGCTGAGCAACGAGAACTACGGCATCGGCGTCAAGAAGGGCGACACCGAGACCGTCAACAAGATCAACGACGCGCTGGAGAAGATGGTCGGCGACGGCGCCTGGGACACGGCGGTCAAGGACAACTTCGGCCCGGCCAACTACAAGAACGAGCCGGCCCCGAAGATCGGCGAGATCGTCAAGTAACGCCGGGAACTCCACGACCGCCCAGTCGCGCGGAGTTCCACCGGCGCGCCGCCGCCCTGCGCAGTGCCCGGCGGCGGCGCGCCGCGTCCGCCAGGTACGCCACAGACCCCGGAAGCGCGGGAGACCGTGTTCGACTTTCTTTCTGAATATGACAATCCAACCCTGCTGGGTGCCTTCTGGGTGACGGTGCAGCTCACCGTGTTCTCGGCCGTCGGCTCCCTCGTCTGGGGCACTCTGCTGGCCGCCATGCGGGTCAGCCCGGTTCCGCTGATGCGCGGCTTCGGCACGGCCTATGTGAACCTCGTCCGCAACATCCCGCTGACGGTGGTCATCGTCTTCACCTCGCTCGGTCTCGCCGACATCTTCGGCATGACCATGGGCGCGCCGGACGACTTCGAGGTCCAGGGCTTCCGCCTCGCGGTGCTCGGCCTGGTCGCCTACACCGCCGCCTTCGTCTGCGAGGCGGTGCGCTCCGGCATCAACACGGTGCCCGTCGGACAGGCCGAGGCCGCCCGCGCCATCGGACTGAGCTTCAGCCAGGTGCTGTGGTACGTCGTGCTGCCGCAGGCGTTCCGCTCGGTGATCGGCCCGCTGGCCAACGTCCTGATCGCGCTGACCAAGAACACCACGGTGGCGGCGGCGATCGGCGTCGGCGAGGCGGCCCTGCTGATGAAGGAAATGATCGAGAACGAGGCGCAGACGGTGCTCATCGGCGCGATCTTCGCGTTCGGCTTCGTGGTACTGACCCTGCCCACCGGCCTGTTCCTCGGCTGGCTGAGCAAGCGACTGGCGGTGAAGCGGTGACCTCCGTTCTCTACGACGCCCCCGGCCCCAAGGCCAAGCGGCGCAATGTGCTCTTCTCGGTGGTCTTCTTCGTCCTGCTCGCCGCGCTGCTGTGGTGGATCTGGCAGGTCATGGACGACAAGGGCCAGCTCAAGTGGGCCCTGTGGAAGCCGTTCACCGAGTCCCAGGCATGGACGACCTATCTGCTGCCCGGCCTGGGCGACACCCTGAAGGCCGCGGCGCTCGCGATGCTCATCGCCCTGCCGCTGGGCGCCGTCCTCGGCATCTCACGCCTGTCCGACCACAGCTGGGTGCGGATCCCGGCCGGCGCGGTGGTGGAGTTCTTCCGGGCCATCCCGGTGCTGCTGCTGATGCTGTTCGCGAACGAGTTCTACGCCCGTTCCACGGACGTCTCCAGCGAGGACCGGCCGCTGTACGCGGTCGTCACCGGCCTCGTGCTCTACAACGCCTCGGTGCTCGCCGAGATCGTCCGGGCCGGCATCCTCTCGCTGCCCAAGGGCCAGACGGAGGCCGCCCAGGCGATCGGCCTGCGCAAGAGCCAGGTCATGCGCAGCATCCTGCTGCCGCAGGCGGTCACGGCGATGCTCCCGGCGATCGTCAGCCAGCTGGTCGTGATCGTGAAGGACACCGCCCTGGGCGGCGTGATGCTCGGCTTCACCGAGCTGCTGAACGCCCGCGGCACCCTCGCGGCCAACTACGCCAACGTCATCCCGAGCTTCATCGTGGTGGCCGTGATCTACATCGTCCTCAACTTCCTCCTCACCAGCTTCGCGAGCTGGCTGGAGGGCAGGCTGCGGCGCAGCAAGCGGAGCACGGGCGCGGTGCTCGGCGCCGAGGACGTGGACGACCTGAACGCCGCCGAGATCGGTGGGGCGCACGGGACCGGAGCGGCCGGAAAGACCTGATGGTCCTTCAATAACCTGCGGTGACACGGGGGGCAGTGGCATGATCGCCACTGCCCCCCGTCACTTGACGCAAGCACTGGCAATAGGTTGCATACGTTCTGTGATCGTGCACCCTGCTCCAACCTCCTGTTCACTCACGCCCCTCGGGGCGCCGCCGCGAACGGGGAGTGCCACGCCGTGGACCCGGTGATCATCGTCGGAGCGGGGCCCGTCGGGCTCACGCTCGCCCTGGCGCTCGCACGGCAGGACGTGCCGTCCGTGGTCCTCGACGAGGGGCCGGGCACGGACGAACCCCGACTCGCGCGCACGGTCGTCCTGCGCGACGACACCGCCGCCCTCGTGGAACGGCTGACGGGAGTGCCGCTCGTCGAGGCCGGGGCCGCGATGCGTTGGGCCGGATGGCGGTCCGTGCGGCGCAAGCAGGTGATGCGGGAGATCGGGTTCGGGGAGAGCGAGGGGGTCGAGGGCGCGGAGGGGGCCGGGGCCGGTGGATACGGGTCTGGCGGGGCCGGATCCGGTGGGTCCGCGTCCGGTTCCGGCGGGGTCGGTTTCGGTGGGGCCGAGGGGTACGGCGAGTACGGCGCAGGCGGCTTCGTCGGGCGCGGCGACGAGGCGCGGGCCGGTGCGGCCGGCCGGGGCGCCTCAAACCCGGCGGCCTCGTCCGGCGCCCCGGGTTCCGGGACCGGTGAGCCCGCCCTCACCGCCCCCGTGCACCTCGCCCAGCACGTTCTGACCGGCGCCCTGCGCGCCGCCCTCGCCCGGGAACCGCTCGCCGAGATCGCCGTCGACAGCCGCCTCGACGCGATCGAGCAGGAACGCTCCGGCGTCGCCGCCCGCACCCGCGGCCCCCGGGGCACCTGGTGGCGCGGCAGCTACCTGGTCGGCTGCGACGGCCCCCGCTCCACCGTCCGCAAGCTCCAGGACATCCGCTTCCCCGGCCGTACGGCGGTGGAGCGGCACGCCGTCGCCGCGCTGCGCACCGAGCTTCCCTGGCCCGGCCGCGCCCTGCTGCACCGGATGCCGCCGTGGCGCACGTCCGGCCCCTCGGCCGGCGAGATCGCCGCGCGCCCCCTGCCCGACGGCGTGTGGCGGCTGGACTGGCTGCTGCCGCCCGGCAAGGACCTGGTCACGCCCGAACTGCTCGTCACCCGCATCCGGGAGACCCTCACCGGCTGGACCCAGGACCCGACGCCGTCCTACGAACTCCTCGACACGGGCGTGCACACCGTCCACCACCGGCTGGCCCGCCGCTGGCGCGCCGGCCGGGTCTTCGTCGCCGGGGACGCGGCCCATCTGCTCGGCGCGCTCGGCACCCACGGGCTGGACGAAGGGCTCAGGGACGCCGACAACCTCGCCTGGAAGCTGGCGCTGGCCTGGCACCACGGCCCGCACGAGGCGCTCCTCGACAGCTACCAGTCCGAGCGGCGCGCCGTCGTCGCCGCCCGGCTGCGCGCCGCCGACCAGGCGTTGCCGCTGGTGCGCGGGGGCGGCGGGCTGCGGTCCTACGTGCCGGGAACGGCCCGCGGCCACGACGCGCTGCTGACGGACGGTCACTTGGGGCGCGGGCCGCTGGGCGCGCCGGGGGTGTACGCCGGCTCGCCGATCGCGCCGCCGCGCCTGGAGGCGGAGGCGTCCGTCGACACCGCGCCGGGAGCGCCGGTGACGGATGTGCGGGTCACGGCGGAGGACGGGTCGTTCGTACGGCTGCGGGACCGGCTGGGGCGCGGGGCGCTGCTGGTGCTGCTGATCGCGCCGGGGACGGGCGTGTGGGAGCGCAAGCACTGGGTGACCGCGGGGATCATGCCCCGGCTGGCCGCCGCGGTGACCGCGCTGCCGCACCCGGCGGAACTGCTCGTCGCCGAGAGCTATCCGGGCGCGGCCCCGCACACCGTCCTGCTGATCCGGCCCGACGGCCACCTGGTCACGGCACTGAACGGGGTCCGTCCCGCCGACCTGTACGCGGCGGCGGAGGCCACCCTCGGAGGGCGCGCGCAGGACGCGGAAGAGGCCGTTTCGTCGGCGTCCTCCTAGGACCGGGAGGCCCCCCGGGGACCGAGAGGACGGAGTCCTCTCGGTCCTCGTCTTACGTCCTTGAGCGCCTCTCGTCGGCCTCGTCCCACCCGCTCGTCGGCCTCACCCGGCCCGCTCGTCGGCCGCCTGGGGCCCGTCCCAGCGGTGCTCCGCGGCCGCGTGGTGTACTCCCGATCGTGATCGACACCGATGTGCGCCTGTGGCGGAGGGTCCACGTGGACCTCGTCCGCTATGCGGGCTGCGTGTGTCGTCCGCCCTGCTGATCTCGCATCCCTTTCTCCGTGCCCGCGCCGGCCGAACTCCTCGCCGTGCGCCGCACTTTCGCGAACGCTCACCAGGACGGTGCACATGTCTGTCTCCTCCCACGCCCCTTCGCCCGCCTCCTCCGCCGTCGCCGACGCCGACATCGGGTCCACTGGGGTCGCCGGGTCCACCGGGTCCGTCGACAGGGCCCCGACTCAGGCCGACCTCCTGGAGTTCGTCCGGCGCACCGCGGCCGACGCCGCGCTGATCGACTCCCTCCCGCTGGACCCCGAGGGCCGTACGTGGGTGCGTCTCGACGGGCCCGGCGGCAGTGAGGCCTGGCTGATCGGCTGGCCTCCCGGTTCCGGCACCGGCTGGCACGATCACGCCGACTCGGTGGGCGCCTTCCTCACCGCGCGCGGCGAGCTGCGGGAGTACTCGCTCGCCGCCCGGCTGCCCACCGACGGCTGGAAGACCCTGGAACTGACCGACGGCGTGGACCGGGAACGCCGGCTGCCGGCCGGGCAGGGCCGCGCCTTCGGCCGTCACCACGTCCACGAGGTGCTCAACGAGTCCGCCGTGCACGCGATCTCCGTGCACGCCTACTACCCGCCGCTGCCCCGCATCCGCCGCTTCAGCCGTACGGGGCAGGTGCTGCGGCTGGAGCAGGTCGAGCGCCCGGAGGACTGGCAGTGAGCGCCACGGCCGAAGGCCCGGTCGGCATCGACGAGTTGCTGGAGCGGGTTCGGCGGGGATACCGACGGGTCGAGCCGCCGGAGGCGTACGACGCCGCGCGCGCCGGCGAGGCCGTACTGGTCGACATCCGGTACGCCGCCCTGCGCGAGCGGGACGGCCTCGTCCCGGGGGCCCTCGTCGTCGAGCGCAACGAACTGGAGTGGCGGCTCGATCCGCTCGGCAGCCACCGGCTCCCCGAGGCGACCGGTCACGGGCTGCGCGTCGTGGTCCTGTGCAACGAGGGGTACGCCTCCAGCCTGGCGGCGGAGTCCCTGCACCGGCTGGGGCTGCACCGGGCCACCGATGTGGTGGGCGGCTTCCAGGCGTGGCGTGCGGCAGGGCTGCCGGTGGTGGCGCCCGCGCCGGGCAGCCGGTGATCCGGACGGCCGCCCGTCGCTAGAACCCGTCGTACCCCTCGTCCAGGGACTCCGTCTCCTCCCCCTCCGCGTCGAGGGCCTGCCGGACCACTCTCAGCGCCAGGCCCTCGGGGTATCCCTTGCGGGCGAGCATGCCCGCGAGGCGGCGCAGCCGCTTGTCGCGGTCCAGGCCCCGTGTGGAGCGCAGCTTGCGGGCGACCAGTTCGCGCGCGGTCGCCTCCTCCTGCTCGGAGTCGAGCCGGGAGACGGCCTCGTCGATCAGCGTGGAGTCGACGCCCTTGGTGCGCAGCTCCTGGGCGAGCGCCCGCCGCGCCAGCCCTCGGCCGTGATGCCGGGACTCCACCCACGCGTCCGCGAACGCGCTGTCGTTGATCAGGCCGACCTCCTCGAACCGCGACAGCACCTGCTCGGCCACGTCGTCCGGGATCTCCCGCTTGCGCAGGGCGTCTGCGAGCTGTTTGCGGGTGCGCGGGGTCCCGGTGAGCAGGCGCAGGCAGATCGCCCGTGCCCGCTCCACCGGGTCCCCCGGGGACTCCCCCTTCTCGGCCCTCGACGAGGAGGAGGCGCCCCCGTCCTGTGCGGACGGTTCTCCGAAGCCGCGCCGGCGCCGCCCACGTCCACCCCGTGGGCGGTCGTCACCGGCGTACGGGCTCGTGTCCGTCCGGTCGTGCCCGCCCCGATCCGGATCCTGATCGTGATCCGGGTTCCCGCCGAAGCCCCCCGTGCACACGCCCCCCGGGCCCGGCTCCCGTGGGGTGCCGGGGTACGCGTACTCGGCCCAGTCGGTTCGCCGTGTCACGGATCAGCTCTTGGCGACCGCGGCCTTGGTCCTGGCCGTCTTCGCCGCAGCCGGAGCGGGCACCGCCTTGGCGGTGTCGTCCGCGGCGGTGGCGACCGTGGCGTCCGGACCCGGCTCGGCGGCCGGCTCCTGCGGCCGCACTCCGACGCCCAGCTTCTCCTTGATCTTCTTCTCGATCTCGTTGGCCAGGTCGGGGTTGTCCTTGAGGAAGTTGCGCGCGTTCTCCTTGCCCTGGCCGAGCTGGTCGCCCTCGTACGTGTACCAGGCGCCGGCCTTGCGGACGAAGCCGTGCTCCACGCCCATGTCGATCAGGCCGCCCTCGCGGCTGATCCCGTGGCCGTACAGGATGTCGAACTCGGCCTGCTTGAAGGGCGGTGCGACCTTGTTCTTGACGACCTTGCAGCGGGTGCGGTTGCCGACCGCCTCCGTGCCGTCCTTCAGGGTCTCGATGCGGCGGATGTCGATGCGCACCGAGGCGTAGAACTTCAGCGCGCGGCCACCGGTCGTGGTCTCCGGCGAGCCGAACATCACGCCGATCTTCTCGCGGAGCTGGTTGATGAAGATGGCGGTGGTCTTGGACTGGTTGAGCGCGCTGGTGATCTTCCGCAGGGCCTGGCTCATCAGACGGGCCTGCAGACCCACGTGGCTGTCGCCCATCTCGCCCTCGATCTCCGCGCGCGGCACGAGGGCGGCGACGGAGTCGATGACGATGAGGTCGAGGGCGCCGGAGCGGACCAGCATGTCCACGATCTCCAGGGCCTGCTCGCCGTTGTCCGGCTGGGACAGGATCAGGTTGTCGATGTCGACGCCGAGCTTCTTGGCGTACTCGGGGTCGAGGGCGTGCTCGGCGTCCACGAAGGCGACCTGTCCGCCGGCCTTCTGGGCGTTCGCCACCGCGTGCAGGGTCAGGGTCGTCTTACCGGAGGACTCCGGTCCGTAGATCTCCACGACACGGCCACGCGGCAGGCCGCCCACGCCGAGGGCCACGTCCAGCGCGGTCGACCCGGTGGGGATGACCTCGATGGGCTCGTTGGTCCGGTCGCCCATGCGCATGACCGCGCCCTTGCCGAATTGTCGTTCAATCTGTGCGAGCGCGGCGTCGAGCGCCTTCTCGCGGTCGGTACCTGCCATGGGTTCCACCCGGTTTGCTTGAGTCGATCGCTTCACGTCAAAGACGCTAACGCCTGCCACTGACAATGCGCCCCGACGCCGGTCCGGCCTGTGGATAACTCGGGCACTTCACCATCAAACGCTGTGGAAAACCCCGTCGTAGGCCACGCCGGAGCCTCCATGAGAATGGATGTTCGATTTTTGAGTCAAGCGCACCACGCGGCACCTCCGAGACTACGCGGGCACGTCAGGACGAGGGCTCGTCCCTCTCCCCCGGCTGCCCGTCCTCCGGTCCCCGCGCCTGCGGCCCTCTCCCCTGCGGACCCGCCCGGCCGCCCCACAGATGCCGGGCGCGTGCGAACAGACCCGGCCCGACCGCCCGGCGCCGGTGGCCGTGGACCCGCGGGTCGTCGGTGACGTCGTACCGCTTCACGTACGCCCCGAGGAACGCCTGGAGCGTGGCGACGGCCGGGATGGCGATCAGCGCGCCGACCGCGCCGAGCAGGGCGGTGCCCGCGATGACCGAGCCGAAGGCGACGGCGGGATGGATGTCGACGGTCTTCGAGGTCAGCTTGGGCTGCAGCACGTAGTTCTCGAACTGCTGGTAGATGACGACGAAGATCAGCACCCACAGCGCGTAGAGGGGATCGACCGTGAACGCGATCAGCATGGGCAGCGCGCCCGCGAGATAGGTGCCGATGGTGGGGATGAACTGGGAGACGAGCCCCACCCACACCGCCAGCACGGGCGCATACGGCACGCCCAGGATCTCCAGCAGTATGTAGTGCGCGGCGCCCGAGACGAGGGCCATCAGGCCGCGCGAGTAGATGTAGCCGCCGGTCTTGTCGACCGCGATCTCCCAGGCCCGCAGCACCTCGGCCTGCCGGGCCGGCGGCAGCACGGAGCACAGGGCACGGCGCAGCCGGGGCCCGTCGGCGGCGAAGTAGAACGAGAACAGCGTGATCGTCAGCAGCTGGAACAGTCCGCCGAGGACCTGGGCCGAGACGTCCAGCACACCGGTGGCGCTGTTCTGCACATAGCCGCGCAGCCAGTCGGAGCGCAGCAGCCCTTCCTGGATGTCGACGCGCTTCAGGTCGGTGTGGAAGTGCGTGTTGACCCAGTTGATCACGGAGTCGAGGTAGTCGGGGAGCCCTTCGATCATGGTGATGATCTGCCCGGCGAGCATCGAGCCGAGCAGCGTGACGAACCCCGCCGCCACGATCATCACGGCGAGGAAGACGAGCCCCGTGGCCAGCCCCCGGCGCATCCCGCGCGAGGCCATCCAGCTCACCGCCGGCTCGATGGCCAGGGCGAGGAAGAACGCGATCAGGACGTTGATCAGCAGCCCGGTCATCTGGTGGAAGGCCCAGCTGCCCAGCTGGAACGCGGCCACGAGGGCGAGGGCGAGCACCATGGCCTTCGGCAGCCAGCGCGGCATGCGGTCGCCCGGCGCCGCGCCGCGGCCCGCAGGGGGCGGGGCGGGCGGCGTCGTACCGGGCGGAACTGCCTGCCGGGCCGTCTGCCCGGTCTCATCTGTGCGTGCCACGGTGCCAGTCTCGCCCACGCCGCCGACAACGGGCCCCGGCGGGGCGGTCTTCGTGACGGGTCAGCGACGCTCCTGCGGAACGTTCATGACGGAGCAGACCACCCGCCACACGTCCTTGGCCTCCCAGCCGGCGTCCAGCGCCTCGTCGACGGTGCGGCCGCCGAGCTCCGACATCACATGATCGCGCGCGAAGGTCTCGGCGTACCCCGCGCCGAAGTGCTCCGTCATCCGCTCCCAGAAGACCGTCAACCTCATGCCTTCAGTATCCCGCTCCGGAGAGTGGGTCCGGCGGGGGACCTCTCGCCGGGACCGCTCCCGGCGTCCTACGGTCTGACGCATGGCCGCAACCGGAGCTTCCTCCCTCTCCCCGACGCCCTCGGCGCGCTCACCGCTGTTCCGCGCCGAGCAGTTCGTCTGGCTCACCGCGCGCGTACTGGAGCAGCGCCTGTTCGCCCATCACTTCCTGCACGGCGACGCAGACCCGGTGGAGACGGCGCTGGACGCCTATCTGAACCAGGACGGCGGATACGGCCACGCCCTGGAGCCCGATCTGCGCGGCCCGGTCAGCCAGCCGCTGCACACCGCGCACGCGCTGCGCGTCCTGGACTCCATCGGGCGCTGCGGCGGGCAGCGGGTGGAACGCGTGTGCCGCTATCTGACCTCGGTGTCCACCACGGACGGCGCCCTGCCCGCGGTCCATCCCTCCCAACGGGGCTACCCCGCGGCCCCGTTCGTGACGGTCGCCGACGACCCGCCCGGCGATCTGCTCGCCACCGGCCCGGTCGTCGGCCTGCTGCACCGCAACGAGGTCTGGCACGCCTGGCTGTTCCGGGCGACCGACTTCTGCTGGCGGGCGGTCGAATCGCTGGAGACGACCCACCCCTACGAGGTCGAGGCGGCCGTGACCTTCCTGGACTCCGCTCCCGACCGTCCGCGCGCGGAGGCCGCCGCCGAACGCCTGGGCCGCCTGGTGCGCGAGCAGCGTCTCGCCGTCCTGGACCCGGAGGACGCCGGGTCCCATCCGGTGTCCCCCGGCTACGCCCCGGGCGAGCACCACTTCCCGTACGACTACGCGCGGACGCCGCACTCCCTCGCGCGCGCCTGGTTCACCGACGCGGAGATGGCGCGTTCCCTGGACTTCCTGGCCGGTCAGCAGCAGGAGGACGGAGGCTGGCCGATCCGCTGGCGGCAGTGGGCGCCCGCTCCGGCCCTGGAGGCACGCCCCATGGTGACCATCGAGGCGCTGCACACCCTGCGGGCGCACGGCCGGGCCTTCGGCTGACACCCCGGCGGTTCAGCCGCCCAGCGCCCGCACCCCAGCCGTGACCACCACGGCCGCCCCGACCACGAGCAGGAACGGCGCCCGCAGGAGCAGCGCCACGGCGGCCGCCGCGACGCCCGCGAGCCGCGCGTCCAGCACCAGCTCCCGGCCGTCGGCGAAGGTCTGCTGGGCCGTCAGCGCGGCCAGCAGGGCGACGGGCACGAGGGCGGCCAGCCGTTTGACCAGGGGTCGTTCGAGCACGCCGGCCGGGACCAGCAGCCCGGCGAGCTTGACGGCGTAACAGCCGACGGCGGTCGCACCGATCGCGAGCCAGACGTTCACAGCCCTTCCTCCTGCCCGCGGCGGCGTCCCTGGACGAACAGCACGGCCGGCGCCGCGAGCGCCGAGATCAGCACCGGCACGCCCGCGGGCAGCACCGGCAGCAGCCCCAGGCCGAGGACCACGGCGATCCCGGCGACGGCCCGCTCGGCCGCGGTCCTGAGCATCGGCGCGAGCAGCGCGAGGAAGACCGCGGGCCCGGCCGCGTCCAGCCCCCACGCGTCGGTGTCGCCGAGGGCCTCGGCGCCCAGCGCCCCGAGCAGCGTGGTCAGGTTCCACAGCACGTACAGGGAGAGCCCGGTCACCGCGAACCCGAGCCGGGCGGCGCGGCGCGTGGGCTGCGCGAGCGACACCGCCGTGGTCTCGTCGATCACCCACTGGGCGGCGAAGGGACGCACCGCGCGCGGGAGGGCCAGCAACTGCGACAGCCGCAGGCCGTAGAAGGCGTTGCGCACCCCGAGGAAGAACGCCCCCGCGGCGGCCGTGAGCGGGTTGCCGCCGGCGGCGAGCGCCCCGACCAGTGCGAACTGGGACGCGCCGGTGAACACCAGCAGGCTCAGCGCGCAGGTCTGCAGCACCGTGAGCCCGCCGCCGGCCGCGGTCACCCCGAAGGCGAACCCGGACAGCCCGACCGCGATGCCGACCCCGAGCGCGTCCCGTACGACGGCGGCGTCGGGCTTGGCTCCGCCGTCGTTTCCTATGTCTGCGAGTGCTGTCTGTTCTGCCACCCGCCGGACGATACGAGCATCCGGCGCGCGGCGTCTTGTACGTTCTTGCGCTCGCGCCGATAGGCGCCCGGCGGCACCCCGACGATCCGGCTGAAGTGCCGGTTCAGATGCGGCTGGTCGGCGAAGCCGACGGCGGCGGCCGCGTCCGCGATGCTCGTGCCGGCGTCGAGCAGACGCCGCGCGCGCCGGACCCGGGCGTCGGTCAGCCAGGCGTGCGGCGGCATCCCGTAGGCGTCGCGGAAGGCCCGCAGCAGGGCGAACGGGCTCACGCCGAGGTCGGCCGCGAGCTGCTCCAGAGTGGGCGGCGCTGCCAGCCGCTCCTCCAGCACGGCACGCGCGCGTACGGCGACCCGCGCCCCGGCGGTGCGCACCTCCCGGCGCGGCAGCGGCCCGCCGTTCAGGCGCAGCAGGCGGGTCACCGCGACCCGCAGCAGGGTGTCGGCGGCGAGCGCGTTGCCCTCGTCGGCGGCGCGCAGCACCCGGTGCACCAGCCCGGCCGCGTAGGGGTCGTCGAGCACGGGACTGACGAAACCGGGCGTGCCGCGCAGGGCGGTGGTCTCGGCGGCTATCTCGGCGACCAGGTCGGGCGACGGGTACACCGCCCCGTACCGCCACCCCTCGGGCACCCCCGCCCGTCCGGTGTGCGGGGTGTCGGGGTTGACCAGGGCGAGCGCCCCGGCGCCCACGTACTGGTCGCTGCCGCCGTGGTGGAACACCTCGACCCCGTCGGAGACGGCGGCGATGACGAAGTTCTCGTGCGTGTGCCGGACGAACGTCTTGCGGATGTACCGCGCCCGCAGCAGATCGACACCGGGCAGCTCCGCGTACTGCCAGTGCCGCGCCCGCTCCCCCGCCGAAACCGCCATGCCCCCATTCTCCGCCATGCCCGCCGCGACCGGCGTGCCGCCCCTTCCCGCCCCGCACCCCGGCAAGCGGCGTTTTCCCAGGTCAGCGCGAATGTCAGTGGCCGGGTGCAGGATGGATCCATGGCACGCTCCGCTCACCGGGCCCTCGACGGCTTCTCCCCCGCGACCCGCGGCTGGTTCACGGGGGCGTTCTCCGCGCCCACCGCGGCCCAGGCCGGCGCGTGGCAGGCCATCCGCGAGGGCTCGGACGTGCTCGTGGTCGCCCCCACCGGATCCGGCAAGACCCTGGCCGCCTTCCTCGCCGCCCTCGACCGGCTCGCCTCCACCCCGCCCCCGGCCGACCCCGGGAAGCGCTGCCGCGTTCTCTACGTCTCCCCCCTCAAGGCGCTGGCGGTCGACGTGGAGCGCAACCTGCGCAGCCCGCTGACCGGCATCCGCCAGGAATCCGTCCGCCTGGGCCTGCCCGAGCCGGAGGTCAGGGTCGGCATCCGCTCCGGCGACACCCCGCCCGCCGAGCGCCGCGCCCTGGCCACCCGCCCGCCGGACATCCTGATCACCACGCCCGAGTCCCTGTTCCTGATGCTGACGTCGGCCGCGCGGGACGCGCTGACCGGCATCGAGACGGTGATCCTGGACGAGGTGCACGCGGTCGCCGGCACCAAGCGCGGCGCGCACCTCGCCCTCTCCCTCGAGCGCCTGGACGAGCTGCTGCCCGGACCGGCCCGCCGCATCGGCCTGTCCGCCACCGTCCGCCCGGTCGACGAGGTCGCCCGTTTCCTGTCCCCGCGCGGCAAGGTGGAGATCGTCCAGCCGAAGTCGGGCAAGGAGTTCGACCTCTCCGTCGTGGTCCCGGTGGAGGACCTCGGCGAACTGGGCGGCTCCCCGGTCGCCGACGGCAACGAAGGCGCGGAGCGCCCCTCCATCTGGCCGCATGTCGAGGAGCGCATCGCCGACCTGGTCCAGTCCCACCGCTCCACCATCGTCTTCGCCAACTCCCGCCGGCTGGCGGAGCGCCTGTGCAACCGGCTCAACGAGATCGCCTACGAGCGCGCCACCGGCGAACCCCTGGACGAGCACCACTCCCCGGCCGACCTGATGGGCGGCTCCGGCTCCGCCCAGGGCGCCCCGCCCCTGCTCGCGCGCGCCCACCACGGCTCGGTCTCCAAGGAGCAGCGCGCCCTGGTGGAGGAGGACCTCAAGGCGGGCCGGCTGCCCGCGGTGGTCGCCACCTCCAGCCTGGAGCTGGGCATCGACATGGGCGCCGTCGACCTCGTCGTCCAGGTGGAGTCGCCGCCCTCCGTCGCCTCCGGGCTCCAGCGCGTCGGCCGCGCGGGGCACCAGGTCGGCGCCGTCTCCACCGGCGTGGTCTTCCCGAAGTACCGCGGCGACCTGGTCCAGGCGGCCGTGGTCACCGAGCGGATGCGCACCGGCGCCATCGAGTCCCTGAAGGTCCCCGCCAACCCCCTCGACGTCCTCGCCCAGCAGCTCGTCGCCATGACGGCGATGGACACCTGGCAGGTGGACGACCTGCTGGCCCTGGTCCGCCGCGCCGCTCCCTTCGCCTCGCTCCCGGAGTCCGCGTTCACCGCGGTCCTCGACATGCTCGCCGGCCGCTACCCGTCCGACGCCTTCGCGGAGCTGCGCCCGCGCGTGGTGTGGGACCGGGTCGCCGGCACGGTCACCGGGCGTCCCGGCGCCCAGCGCCTCGCGGTGACGTCCGGGGGCACGATCCCCGACCGGGGCCTGTTCGGGGTCTTCCTCGCCGGCGCCGACCCCAAGAAGGGCGGCGGCCGGGTCGGCGAGCTGGACGAGGAGATGGTGTACGAGTCGCGCGTGGGCGACGTCTTCACGCTCGGCACCAGCTCCTGGCGCATCGAGGACATCACCCGCGACCGCGTCCTGGTCTCCCCCGCGCCCGGCGTGCCCGGCAGGCTGCCCTTCTGGAAGGGCGACCAGCTGGGCCGCCCGCTGGAGCTGGGCCGCGCGCTGGGCGCGTTCCTGCGCGAGGTCGGCTCGCTGTCCAAGGAGGACGCCCGGCTGCGCCTGCTCGCCGCGGGACTGGACGCCTGGGCCGCGGACAACGTCCTGTCCTACCTGGACGAGCAGCGCGAGGCCTGCGGCCACGTCCCCGACGACCGCACCATCGTCGTGGAGCGGTTCCGCGACGAGCTGGGCGACTGGCGGGTCGTCGTGCACTCCCCCTTCGGCGCCCAGGTCCACGCCCCGTGGGCGCTCGCCCTCGGCGCCAAGCTGTCCGAGCGCTACGGCATGGACGCCCAGGTCATGCACGCCGACGACGGCATCGTGCTGCGCCTGCCCGACGCGGACCTGCTGAGCCTGGACCTGCTGGACCAGGAGCCGATGAAGGCCGGCACGGAGTACGACGCCGAACAGGCTCCCGTCGGCGCGGCCGACGTGGTCTTCGACAAGGGCGAGATCGACGGAATCGTCACCGACCAGGTCGGCGGCTCCGCCCTGTTCGCCGCCCGCTTCCGGGAGTGCGCCGCCCGCGCGCTGCTGCTGCCGCGCCGCAACCCCGGCAAGCGCACCCCCCTGTGGCAGCAGCGCCAGCGGGCCAGTCAGCTCCTCCAGGTGGCCGGGGAGTTCGGTTCCTTCCCGATCGTCCTCGAGGCGGTCCGCGAATGCCTCCAGGACGTCTTCGACGTCCCCGGGCTCGTCGAGCTGATGGGCGACCTGGAGTCCCGCCGGGTCCGCCTCGTCGAGGTCACCACCCCCGAGCCCTCCCCCTTCGCGCGCTCCCTCCTGTTCGGTTACGTCGCCCAGTTCCTTTACGAGGGGGACTCCCCGCTCGCCGAGCGCCGCGCCGCCGCCCTGTCGCTGGACTCCCGGCTGCTCGCCGAGCTGCTCGGCCAGGCCGAGCTGCGCGAACTGCTCGACGCGGAAGTGCTGACCGAGCTGGAGCGCGAACTGCAGTGGCTGACCGAGGACCGGCGCGTCAAGGACGTCGAGGGCGTCGCCGACCTGCTGCGCCTGCTCGGCCCGCTCACCGACGCCGAGCTGGCCGAGCGGGGCGCCGAACCCGGATGGGCGCAGGAGCTGGCGGTCGCCCGCCGCGCGATCCGCGTCCGCATCGGCGGCACCGGTCACTGGGCGGCGATCGAGGACGCCGGCCGCCTGCGCGACGCGCTCGGCACGGCCCTGCCGGTCGGCGTGCCCGAGGCCTTCACCGAACCGGTGAAGGACCCACTGGGCGACCTCCTGGCGCGCTACGCCCGCACCCACGGCCCGTTCACCTCGGTCACGGCCGCGGACCGCTTCGGCCTCGGCGTGGCCGTCACCGAGGGCGCCCTGCAGCGGCTGGGCGCGAGCGGGCGGGTCGTCCAGGGCGAGTTCCACCCCGCCGGCATCGGCCAGGAGTGGTGCGACGCGACCGTGCTGCGCCGGCTGCGCCGTCGCTCCCTGGCCGCCCTGCGACACGAGCTGGAGCCGGTGCCGCCGGCCGCGCTCGCCCAGTTCCTCCCGCAGTGGCAGCACATCGGCAAGGGCCACGCCCTGCGCGGCGTCGACGGCCTGGTGCGCGCGATCGAACAGCTCCAGGGCGCCTCCGTGCCCGCCTCGGCCCTCGAAAAGCTCGTCCTGCCCTCCCGCGTAGCGGGCTACACCCCCGCGATGCTGGACGAGCTGACCGCCGCCGGCGAGGTGGTGTGGGCGGGGGCGGGCGCGCTCCCCGGCAAGGACGGCTGGATCTCCCTGTACCTGGCCGACGCGGCCCCCCTGCTCCTGCCGTCCCCGCACCCGCTGGAGCCGACCGCCCTCCACCAGTCCGTCCTCGACGCCCTCTCCGGCGGCTACGGCCTGTTCTTCCGCCAGATCGCCGACCAGGTCCGCGCCACCACCCACCCCGACGTCACCGATCCCCAGCTCGCCGACGCGATCTGGGACCTGGCCTGGTCCGGGCGGCTGACGAACGACACGCTGGCCCCGCTGCGCTCCCTGCTCGGCTCCGGCCGCACCGCCGGCTCCACGGCCCACCGCGCCAAGCGCACCGTCCCGCGCGGGCGCTACGGCGCGCTCACCGCCGCCGCCCGCCCCGCCTCCCGCGGCGGCCCGCCGACGGTCGCCGGCCGCTGGTCCCTGCTCCCGGCCCACGAGGCGGATCCCACCGTGCGGGCCCACGCCCTCGCCCGTACCCTCCTCGACCGACACGGCGTGGTCACGCGCGGCGCGGTCCAGGCAGAGGGCGTCGAGGGCGGCTTCTCGGCGACGTACCGGGTCCTGTCGGTGTTCGAGGAGAGCGGTCAGGCCCGGCGGGGCTACGTGGTGGAAGGGCTCGGCGCCGCGCAGTTCGCGATGGACGGCGCCGTGGACCGCCTGCGCGCCGTGGCCAACGCCCGCGAGCGCGGCGAGAACCTCCCCGGCCCGGCGTCCGCCGCCGCGCAGGGAGCAGGCCCCGGTTTCTCCGCCGCCGACGGCTTCTTCGGCCCCTCCGACGCCCTCGGCCCCTTCGACGACCACGGCCACGCCTACGAGTCCGACACCGCGTTCGACCTCCCCGACGGCGACCCGTCCCTGCACCACCCCGCGCCGGGCGAGTACGTCTCCCCGCGGGACCACCCCGCGCCGGGCACGGCCGCCGCCCGGCCCGCCCCGGCCGGGCACAGCGGCGGCAACCGAGCCCCGTACACCCCGGGCCCGGGCCCTTTCTCCGGCAACCGCCACGGTGGACGTTCCGCGCCCGCCTCCCGTGCCGTCGTCCTGGCCGCCGCCGACCCCGCCAACGCCTACGGCGCCGCCCTGCCCTGGCCCGATCCCCCGACCGATGCCGGGCACAAGCCGGGCCGCAAGGCGGGCGCCCTCGTCGTCCTGGTCGACGGCGAACCGGCCCTGTACATGGAACGCGGCGGCAAGACCCTGCTGGCCTGGCCGTCCGAGCCCGACGCCCCGGCCGCCGACGACCCGCGCCTGCGCGCCGCGGCCGAGGCCCTGGCGGAGGCCGCCCGCGCGGGCTCGCTCGGCACGGTCACGGTGGAGCGCGTCAACGGCTCCCCGGCCCTGACCTCCCCCGTGGGCGTCCTCCTGGAGACGGCGGGCTTCGTCGCGACCCCGAGAGGTCTGAGGCTGCGGGCATGATCCCGCGCGCTCGTGCCACCCTGAACCCATGCCCGAAGGAGACACGGTCTGGCAGACCGCGAAACGGCTGCACGCGGCCCTCGCGGGCCAGGTGCTGACCCGCTCCGACCTCCGGGTGCCGAAGTACGCCACGGCCGACCTCACCGGCCGCGCCGTGCTCGACGTCACCCCCCGCGGCAAGCATCTCCTCACCCGCGTCGAGGGCGGTCTGACCCTGCACTCGCATCTGCGGATGGACGGTGCCTGGCAGGTGTACGCCGCCGGCCGGCGCTGGACCGGCGGCCCGGCGCACCAGATCCGCGCGATCCTCGGCACCCCCGACCGCACCGCCGTCGGCTACCGCCTCCCCGTCCTGGAGCTCCTGCGCACCGCCGACGAGGACCGCGCCGTGGGCCACCTCGGCCCCGACCTCCTGGGCCCCGACTGGGACCCCGACCGGGCCCTCGCCAACCTGCTCGCCGACCCCGCCCGCCCGCTCGGCGAGGCCCTGCTGGACCAGCGCAACCTCGCCGGCATCGGAAACGTGTTCAAGTGCGAGCTGTGCTTCCTGCTCGGCGCCACGCCGTGGCTGCCGGTCGGCGACCTCCCCGCCGACCGCGCCGCCAAGCTCCCGGACCTGGCCAAGAGGCTCCTGGAGGCCAACCGGGAGCGCCGGGTCCGCAGCACCACGGGCCGCCGGGGCCAGGATCTGTTCGTGTACGGCCGCGCGCCCCGCCCGTGCCTGCGCTGCGGCACTCGCATCCGCCTGGCGGACCAGAGCGACGGCTCGCGCGACCGCCCCACCTACTGGTGCCCGGCCTGTCAGACCGGCCCGGCCCCGACACGGCCCACCTGACGGCGGGCGCCTCACCCGCCGGACCCGCCCCCCACCTCACGCTCCCCGCCCACCGCACCCCGCCACGCCTCCCGCCACCGCCCCGCCCCGACGGCCCCCACCGCCCGCGCCTTGGCCACGCAGTGCACCGGCAGCAGGCTCAGCCCCCATCCCCCGGCCGCGACCGCCCCCTCCAGCACCCCCGCGTCCGGCGCCACCGCGAGTCTCAGCACGGCCCACCACCACACCGCGCCGAGCCCCAGACCGGCCCCCCAGCGCGCTATCCGCCCCGCCATGGCCCGGTCACCTCCCGCTCGACGCCGGCAGGGCGCACCACCGGCACAGGGCACGCCGCTCACCTGGTCCCCCCACGATGACGGTCCCGCCCCTGACCGGCAAACGGACCGGCCTGTGACGACGCCGGGCCGGCAAGCACCCCGGCCCTCGCCACCCCAGACAGTCAAACGCCCCGGCCCTCGCCACCCCAGAACGGGCAAGCACCCCCGCCCTCGTCACCCCAGACAGTCAAACACCCCGACCCACGCCGTCCCCGAACGGGCAAACACGCCGGCCCTCGCCGCCCCGGGCACGCAAAAACCCCGACCGCACCTCTCCGGATCTCCCCGGAGAAGCCCCGGCCGGGGCCTGACACTGTGCTCTCGGCGTTCTCCCGGCGTGAGCGTCAGCTCACGCGGCAACCACGTCCACCGCCTCGGCGGGCGCCTTGATGGTCACCCGCTCCGGTGGCACACCGGTCACCGACACGGAACCCAGCATCGGTCGAACCGACGTGGGCACGGGCTGACTGGGGGTGGCCGCTGCGGACTGGGCCAGCTCCGCGAGGGCGAGTTCGTCGCTCACTTCCCGCATGAGCTCGGACATCCGTACGTCCAGCGCGTCGCAGATGGCGGCGAGCAGCTCGGAGGAAGCCTCCTTCTGCCCCCGCTCCACCTCGGAGAGATAGCCGAGTGAGACTCGGGCGGACGAGGAGACTTCGCGCAGAGTACGGCCCTGGCGCTGGCGCTGCCGACGCAGCACGTCACCCAGCAGGCGACGGAGCAGAATCATCGGTGGCTCCCTCCTCGGACCGCGTAGCCGCATCCTTCTCGCCCCACCGTACCGCCTCGCGCCGCGGCCGTGCGGGGAGCGATGTCGTGTTCACTCAGGGCTGCAAACATCAAAACCCCCCGTTCCGTTCCGTATCCTGTGCCCGCTCATTTCCGGTCTGTTCGCCCGCAAGCTCCGTGAGAAGCAGTGCGAGCACGCTCCGTACACTCTCTCTACGAATTTCCGCACGCTCGCCGTTCAACCTCAGCGCCTCCACTTTTCCGCCACCGGCGGAATCGGCGCCCGCTGCGAACGGCCCGTCCAGGGCCACGTATACCGTGCCGACGGGCTGTCCGTCCTGGGGTTCGGGACCTGCGACCCCGGTGGTGGCCAGGCCCCAGTCGGCGCCGAGCAACTTCCGCACGCCGGCCGCCATCTGGGCAGCGACCTGCGGGTCCACCGCTCCACGCTGCGCCAGCAGGGTGGCGTCGACGCCGAGCACCTCCTGCTTCAGCGCCGTGGCGTACGCCGTGACGGAGCCGCGGAACGCCTTGGACGCCCCGGGGACCGCCGTGATCTCCGCGGCGACCAGGCCACCGGTCAGCGACTCGGCGACGGCGACGGTCTCGCCTCTCACCGTCAGTAGTCGCACCACGTCGGCGGCCGGGGAACTCACGCTTCCGTCTCCTCCAACACGGCCTTGCGCTCGGCGATTCCCCGCCTGCGCAGCACAATGGCCTGTCTCACATAGTCCAGACCGGTCACCACGGTCAAAACGACCGCCGCGGCCATGACCCAGAATCTCAAGGTGGCGAGCCAGCCTGTCAGCGCCAGCACGTACATCCCGACGGCGACGCCCTGGGTGAGCGTCTTCAGTTTGCCCCCGCGGCTCGCCGGGATGACGCCGTAACGAATGACCAGAAAACGCAGCAGGGTGATCCCGAGTTCCCGGCCGAGGATGACGGCCGTCACCCACCAGGGCAGGTCGCCCAGCGCCGACAGACAGATGAGCGCCGCCCCCATGATCGCCTTGTCGGCGATGGGGTCGGCGATCTTCCCGAAGTCCGTGACGAGGTTGTAGGTGCGCGCCAGGTGACCGTCGAACAGGTCGGTGATCATGGCGATGGCGAAGGCGGCCCAGGCGAGCGAGCGCCAGGCCGGGTCGTAGCCGCCGTCGGTCAGCATCAGCGCGACGAACGCGGGGACCAGCAGGAGCCGGAGCATGGTCAGCAGGTTGGCGATGTTCCACACGCTGGCCTGGTTGACGGCCGCCGCCGCGATCTTGCCGCCGCGCACCGGCTTCCCGCCGGGCTCACCGCCGGGGGCGGCCGGCGCACCCGGTCCCGACCGACCGGGAACCGGCCCCTGGGAGCCCGTCCCGCCGGGGGACCCACCGGAGGACGACGCCACCGCTCCAAGGGAGGCCGCCCCGTTCGCCTGGGCGGAGCCGTCCGCGGCGGACGCCGGAACTCCGGTCATCTGCCCGCCTCCTCACTGAGCCTGTGCCCGTCGGCGCGTTCCGCGGCCGGGCCGTCCGCCGCGGCGCCCGCGAGCGCCTCCGGCAACGGCTCGGCCACCAGGTCGACACCTTCCGTACCGACCACCTTCGCCTCGACCATACGACCGGGGCGCAGTCCTTCGCCGCTCGTGAGCAGCACCTGCCCGTCCGTCTCCGGCGCCTGGTGCTCGCCCCGCCCGAGGACGCCCTCGTCGTCCACCGACTCCACGAGCACGCGCACGACCTGGCCGACGCGCTCCTCGGCCCGCTGCGAGACCAGTTCCTCCGCGAGCCGGGAGACCCGCGCGAGCCGCTCGGCGACGACGTCCTCGGGCAGCTTGCCGTCGTAGGTCGCGGCCTCGGTGCCCTCCTCGTCGGAGTAGCCGAAGACTCCGATGGCGTCCAGCCGCGCGTGGTTCAGGAACCGCTCCAGCTCGGCCAGGTCGGCCTCGGTCTCGCCGGGGAAGCCCACGATGAAGTTGGACCGCACGCCGGCCTCGGGCGCCTTGCCGCGGATGGTGTCGAGCAGCTCCAGGAACCGGTCGGTGTCGCCGAAACGGCGCATCCGGCGCAGCACGTCGGGCGCGGAGTGCTGGAAGGACAGGTCGAAGTAGGGGGCGACCTTCGGCGTCGAGGTCAGCACGTCGATCAGGCCGGGCCGCATCTCGGCGGGCTGGAGGTAGCTGACGCGGACCCGCTCGATGCCGTCGACCTCGGCCAGCTCCGGCAGCAAGGACTCCAGCAGGCGGATGTCGCCCAGGTCCTTGCCGTAGGAGGTGTTGTTCTCGGAGACCAGCATGATCTCCTTGACGCCCTGCTCGGCCAGCCAGCGGGTCTCGTTCAGCACGTCGCTGGGGCGGCGGGAGATGAAGGAGCCGCGGAAGGACGGGATGGCGCAGAAGCTGCAGCGCCGGTCGCAGCCGGAGGCGAGCTTGACGGAGGCGACCGGGGAGCCGTCCAGCCGGCGGCGCAGCGGAGCGCGGGGGCCGGACTGCGGGGCCAGGCCCTCGGGCAGATCGGTGGGCGCGCCGTGCCCGGGCAGGGCGACGTCGGTCGCCGTCTGCCGCTCGGCCGGGGAGATCGGCAGCAGTTTGCGCCGGTCGCGGGGGGTGTGAGCGGCGTGGATGCCGCCGTTCAGAATGGTCTGGAGCCGGTCGGAGATGTCGGCGTAGTCGTCGAAGCCGAGCACTCCGTCGGCCTCGGGGAGCGCCTCGGCCAGTTCCTTGCCGTACCGCTCGGCCATGCACCCGACGGCGACCACGGCCTGGGTTCTGCCGTGGCCCTTGAGATCGTTGGCCTCCAGCAGGGCGTCGACGGAGTCCTTCTTGGCGGCCTCGACGAATCCGCAGGTGTTGACGACGGCGACGTCCGCGTCCTCGGCGTCCTCGACGAGCTCCCAGCCGTCCGCCTCCAAGCGGCCTGCGAGCTCCTCCGAGTCCACCTCGTTACGGGCGCAGCCAAGGGTGACGAGTGCGACGGTACGGCGTTCAGGCATGGGCTCAAGACTACTTCGTCCCGGCGACACCCCACGTCGACGGGGTTGGCCGGTCCCGGCCTCCCCGTCACCGTGGTGTGAACCTCGACCGGCTCAGCCGACCTGGGGGTCGCCCTTGGTGTAGGTGAGCCGCTCGACGGCGCCGGGCCGGAAGTCGTCGTCGATCTTCTTGCCGTTCACGTACAGCTGGATGGCGCCGGCGTCGCCGAGCACCAGGTTGATCTTCGAGCTGTCCTGGAAGGTCTTGCTGTCGCCCTGGTTGAGGAGTCCGTCGAACAGCAGCCGGCCGTTGTGGTCCTTGGCGGAGATCCAGCTGCGGCCGTCCTCGGCGCTGACCCGGACGGTCACCTTGTCCTGCGGCGCGGCGGCGATGGCGCTCTCGGTCGCGTCCGGCTTGGGCGCGGCGGGTTTCTTGGTCTTGCCGGGAGAGGCGGAGACGCTGGTCGAGGGCTCTGCGCCGCCTGCCTGCGCCTCGGCACCGGCGTCGGAGTCGCCGCCCTTGACGACGGTGAAGCCGACGAAGCCGACCACGACGACGATCGCGGCGACCATGGCCGCGGTCCAGTTCGGTCCCCGGCGCTCCGGGCGGATGCGCTCCGCCTCGAACAGGGGAGCCGCGGGCGTCGGCGCGGGGCGCCCGCCGTGCTCGGCGTCGTACTGGGCGATGAGAGGCGCCGGATCCAGGTGGACGTGCTTGGCCAGGGTCCTGATGTGCCCGCGGGCGTAGACGTCGCCGCCGCAGGGCGCGAAGTCGTCGGACTCGATCGCGTGCACGATGGCGACACGCACTCGGGTGGCGCTGCTGACGTCGTCGACGGTCAGGCCGGCCGCGGTGCGCGCCTGCCGGAGCACGGTGCCGATGGAGGGGCGGTCTTCGGACACGTCGCTTACATCTTCGAACGGACGCTCGTCTTCAGGGGAGTTGCCGATGGACACGGGGGCGCCTTTCGAGCGTGTAGCCACCTGTGCTGGAGGTTCAGTCTAGGGGGGGTGCGAAAGGGTCGGGCAACCGGGCGGTGGGATTTGTACGCCATCGGAATGGCCCGTCATCCCGATGGTGGGTTACGCGCTTTTCGCTTCCCTCACATTGACGTACGACCGGGGGAAACAGTTGCCCAATGATCGCTGACGGCCAGGTCACGATCGCGCAACCACGGTCGCGGGCGCACCGCCGGGCACCGTCTTCCTACGATTCAGACTCCCCACGGATGACGGCGAGCACGCCATCCAGCTCATCGGGTTTCACGAGAACGTCACGCGCCTTGGAGCCCTCGCTCGGGCCGACGATGTTCCGCGACTCCATGAGGTCCATCAGCCGCCCGGCCTTGGCGAAGCCGACGCGCAGCTTGCGCTGGAGCATGGACGTCGAGCCGAACTGCGTGGAGACCACCAGCTCGGCCGCCTGGCACAGCAGGTCGAGGTCGTCGCCGATGTCCTCGTCGATCTCCTTCTTCTGCTTGCTGCCGACGGTGACGTCGTCGCGGAAGACCGGCGCCATCTGGTCCTTGCAGTGCTGGACGACCGCCTGGACCTCTTCCTCCGTGACGAACGCGCCCTGCATGCGAATGGGTTTGTTCGCGCCCATCGGCAGGAACAGCCCGTCGCCCTTGCCAATCAGCTTCTCGGCACCGGGCTGGTCGAGGATGACCCGCGAGTCCGCCAGCGAGGACGTCGCGAACGCCAGCCGCGAGGGCACGTTCGCCTTGATCAGTCCGGTGACCACGTCGACGGAGGGCCGCTGTGTGGCGAGGACGAGGTGGATGCCGGCCGCGCGGGCGAGCTGCGTGATGCGCACGATGGCGTCCTCGACGTCGCGCGGGGCCACCATCATCAGGTCGGCCAGCTCGTCCACGATCACCAGCAGGTAGGGGTAGGGCTGGAGCTCGCGCTCACTGCCCTCGGGCGTCTTCAGCTTGCCGCTGCGCACGGCCTCGTTGAAGTCGTCGATGTGCCGGTAACCGAAGGCCGCCAGGTCGTCGTACCGCAGGTCCATCTCCCGTACGACCCACTGGAGCGCCTCGGCGGCCCGCTTGGGGTTGGTGATGATGGGCGTGATGAGGTGCGGAATGCCCTCGTAGGCGGTCAGTTCGACGCGTTTGGGGTCGACGAGGACCATGCGCACGTCCTCGGGGGTGGCCCGCATCATCACGGACGTGATGAGGCAGTTGATGCACGAGGACTTGCCGGACCCGGTGGCGCCGGCGACCAGCATGTGCGGCATCTTCGCCAGCGAGTGCATGACGTAGCCGCCCTCGACGTCCTTGCCGAACGCGACCAGCATCGGGTCGTCGTCCTCGGCGGACTCCGCGAGGCGCAGCACGTCGCCGAGGTTGACCATCTCGCGATCGGTGTTCGGGATCTCGATGCCGACGGCGGACTTGCCGGGGATCGGGCTGATGATCCGCACGTCGGGGCTGGCGACGGCGTACGCGATGTTCTTGGTGAGGGCGGTGATCCGCTCCACCTTGACGGCGGGGCCGAGTTCGACCTCGTAGCGGGTGACCGTCGGCCCGCGCGTGAAGCCGGTGACGCGGGCGTCGACCTTGAACTCGGTGAAGACGGTGGTGAGCGACGCGACGATGGCGTCGTTGGCGGCGCTGCGCGACTTGCCGGGGCCGCCGCGGGTGAGCAGGTCGAGCGAGGGCAGGGCGTAGGTGATGTCGCCGGACAGCTGGAGTTGCTCGGCGCGGGGCGGCAGTTCGCGCGGGGCGGCGGGCGGGGTCTTGGTGAGGTCGGGGACCGCGGCCTCGGGCTGCACCGGCTCGGGCCGCCGGGGCTCGGCCTGCCGCGGCTCGGGGCGGGCGGCCGGGACGGGCGTGGGGGTGGGCTCCGCGCGGTCGGCGACGCCGACGCCCTGGGTGAGGTCGGCGACGACCGGGGAGGGCGGCATGCCGTGCAGGACGGCCCCGTCGAGCGCCGCGGCGGCGGCAGCGGCGACGTCCACGGCGTCCGGCTGCCGGTCCATGTCGGGCTGCGGCACGGCGGAGCGGCGCGGCCGGCCACGCCGCCGGGCGAGCGCCTCCTGCTCCACCTCGTCCGGGTCGTACGGCTGCCGTGCCGGGCCGCGCCTGCCGCGGCGCGCCGGCAGCGACTCCCGCCACTGCTGTTCGTAGCGGTCGTCGTCCTCCTCCAGCCCGTCGTCGCCGAACGCGTCGGTCCCGGGGTCGCGGAGCAGGCCGAGCTTCACGCCGAGCAGCCGCAGCCGCTGCGGCACGGCGTTGACCGGGGTGGCCGTGACGACGAGCAGGCCGAAGACGGTCAGCAGCAGGAGCAGCGGTACGGCGAGCACCTCGGTGACGGTGTACGTCAGCGGGGTCGCCGCGCCCCAGCCGATGAGGCCGCCGGCGTCCCGTATGGGCTGCATGCCGTCGGAGCGGGCGGGCGAGCCGCAGGCGATGTGGACCTGGCCGAGGACGCCGATGACGAGCGCGGACAGGCCGATGACGATGCGGCCGTTGGCCTCGGGCTGCTCGGGATGGCGGATGAGGCGCACGGCGACGACCGCGAGCAGGATCGGCACGAGCAGGTCGAGCCGGCCGAAAGCGCCGGTGACGAGCATCTCGACCAGGTCGCCGACGGGACCGCGCAGGCTGGACCAGGTGCCGGCGGCCACGACGAGCGCGAGGCCGAGCAGCAGCAGGGCGACGCCGTCCTTGCGGTGGGCCGGGTCGAGGTTCCTGGCGCCCTGCCCTATGCCGCGGAACACGGCGCCGACGGCGTGCGCGAGGCCAAGCCACAGGGCGCGCACCAGCCGGTAGACGCCGCCGGTCGGGCTGGGAGCCGGCTTGGGGGGTGCGGCCCTCTTCGCCGCGGCCTTCTTCGCCGGAGCCTTCGCGGGCGCCTTCTTGGCGGCGGCCCTCCTCGCCGGAGCCTTCGCGGGAGCCGCCTTCTTCGCGGGCTGCTTCTTGGCTGCGGAGGGACGTGAGGCCATGGGTGTGAGGTTACCTGGGGAGACGCCGGTGGACACGCGTGCCCACTGCTTCACCCGTTCGTGTCGTTTCGGCGGAGGCGCGAAGCTGACGCCCGTTCACGGGCGCGCCGCCGGACGGCCAACCGGCCTCACCCGTGGGTCAGTTCTGCGACGGCACCGACGCCGGCCCGCCGGATCCCGGCTCCAGGGCGTCCAGGGCCCGCCGCAACCCGGTGAGCTTGCGCTCCAGATGAGCCGCCGTGGCCACCGCGGCGGCGTCCGCCGACTCGTCGTCCAGCTGCTTGGACAGCGCCTCGGCCTGCTCCTCCACGGCCGCGAGCCGCGCCGACAGCTCGGCCAGCAACCCGGCCGGCTCCTTGCCGCCGCCCACCGCGTCCTTGCCGCCGCCCTCCAACTGGAGCCGCAGCAGCGCCGCCTGCTCGCGCAGCTGGCAGTTCTTCATGTACAGCTCGACGAACACGGAGACCTTCGCCCGCAGCACCCACGGGTCGAACGGCTTGGAGATGTAGTCGACCGCGCCCGCCGCGTACCCGCGGAAGGTGTGGTGCGGCCCGTGGTTGATCGCCGTGAGGAAGATGATCGGGATGTCCCGGGTCCGCTCCCGCCGCTTGATGTGCGCGGCCGTCTCGAAACCGTCCATGCCCGGCATCTGGACATCCAGCAGGATGACCGCGAAGTCGTCCGTGAGCAGCGCTTTGAGCGCCTCCTCCCCGGACGATGCCCGCACCAGCGTCTGATCGAGCGCCGAGAGGATCGCCTCCAGCGCCAGCAGATTCTCCGGCCGGTCATCGACCAGGAGGATCTTGGCCTTCTGCACCATGGCCCGCCCTCCTCGCCCCGGCAGTGCACCGGGCGCCGCCCCGTGGGACGACTCCGTTGCGCCGCCCATCCTCGTGCCGGTCATCGTAGCCGTACCCCGCTCATCGCCACACCCTGTCACCGCGATGTCACTGTGCACATAGCAAAACGCAGCGGAGGATCAGAAGGTTCCCTCGATGGGGTACGTCTACACGACCGGGGACGCCCTCCGTCACCGCCTGCGCGCGAACGTCACCGTTCATTCTCCATGCATCCACTGCTCCATCACCGTCAGCAGGTGATCGGGGTCGACCGGCTTGGTCACGTAGTCGGAGGCGCCCGACTCGATCGCCTTCTCCCGGTCCCCCTTCATCGCCTTCGCGGTGAGCGCGATGATCGGCAGACCCGCGAACTGAGGCATCCGGCGGATCGCCGTCGTCGTCGCGTACCCGTCCATCTCCGGCATCATGATGTCCATCAGCACCACCGCCGCGTCGTCGTGCTGCTCCAGCACCTCGATGCCCTCGCGGCCGTTCTCGGCGTACAGCACCGACAGCCCGTGCTGCTCCAGAACGCTGGTCAGCGCGAAGACGTTGCGGATGTCGTCGTCGACGATCAGCACCTTCTCCCCGCCGAACCGCACCCCCGCGCGCGGCTGCGGCTGCGCCTCCGCCTCGCCGCCCGTCCGCTGCTCGGGCGCCAGCGCGCGCGGCTCCCCGAAGGCCGCCGACGATGCGGCCCGGCGACGGCGCCGGAACAGCGCGGCGGCGCCGTTCTGGGTCTCGTGGTACGACTTCACCTCCGCCGGCGTCTCCCCCGCCGCCTCGGACAGCTCCGGCCACTCGGCCGGCTCCCCGGACGGCGCCCCGGCCGGCAGCTGCTGGTAGCCGTGCGGCGGCAGCTCGCTCGGGTGCAGCGGCAGGTACAGCGTGAACGTCGAACCGCGCCCCGGCTCGCTCTGCGCGTGGATCTCACCGCCGAGCAGCTGCGCGATCTCCCGCGAGATGGACAGCCCCAGCCCCGTGCCGCCGTACTTGCGGCTGGTGGTGCCGTCGGCCTGCTTGAACGCCTCGAAGATCACCCGCATCTTGCTCGCCGCGATGCCGATGCCGGTGTCCGTCACCGAGAACGCGATCAGATCGGCGTCCGGGTCGGTCAGCGAACCGGCCTCCAGCAACTGCTCCCGGATGCCGTGCGGGACGTCGTCCCGGGCCGGCCGGATGACCAGCTCCACCGAACCTGAGTCGGTGAACTTCACCGCGTTCGACAGCAGGTTGCGCAGCACCTGCAGCAGCCGCTGCTCGTCGGTGTGCAGCGTGGCGGGCAGCTCCGGCGACACCCGCACCGACAGGTCCAGGCCCTTCTCCGCGGTCAGCGGCCGGAAGGTGGCCTCCACGTAGTCGACGAGCTGGACCAGGGCGATGCGCGTCGGGGAGACGTCCATCTTGCCCGCCTCCACCTTCGACAGGTCGAGGATGTCGTTGATCAGCTGCAGCAGGTCGGAGCCCGCCCCGTGGATCGTCTCGGCGAACTCGACCTGCTTCGGCGTGAGGTTGCCGTCCGCGTTGTCGGCCAGCAGCTTGGCCAGGATCAACAGCGAGTTGAGCGGCGTCCGCAGCTCGTGCGACATGTTGGCGAGGAACTCGCTCTTGTAGCGCATCGACACCGCGAGCTGCTCGGCCCGCTCCTCCAGGACCTGCCGCGCCTCCTCGATCTCGGTGTTCTTCACCTCGATGTCGCGGTTCTGCCGCGCCAGCAGCTCGGCCTTCTCCTCCAGTTCCGCGTTCGACGCCTGCAGCGCCTTCTGCCGGTTCTCCAACTCCGCCGACCGCTCCCGCAGTTGCTCGGTCAGCTCCTGCGACTGCTTCAGCAGCACCTCCGTCTTGGTGTTGACGGAGATGGTGTTGACGCTGGTGGCGATCATCTCGGCGATCTGGTTGAGGAAGTCCTTCTGGATCTGCGTGAACGGCGTGAACGACGCCAGTTCGATGACGCCGAGCACCTTGCCCTCGAACAGCACCGGCAGCACGATCACCTGAGCGGGCGGGGCCTCGCCGAGCCCGGAGGAGATCTTCAGGTAGCCGCTGGGCGCGTCCTCCACCAGGATCGTGCGCTTTTCCTTGGCCGCCGTGCCGACCAGCGCCTCACCCGGCCGGAACGACGTCGGCATCGACCCCATCGAGTAGCCGTACGACCCCAGCATCCGCAGCTCGTACTGGTCCTCCTTGTCCGCGCCCGGGTCCTTGCCGTCGGAGAGCGGCATCGCCAGGAAGAACGCGCCGTGCTGCGCCGAGACCACCGGCGTCAGCTCGCTCATGATCAGCGAGGCCACGTCGTCCAGGTCGCGGCGGCCCTGCATCAGCGCGGAGATCCGGGCGAGGTTGCCCTTGAGCCAGTCCTGCTCCTTGTTGGCCATGGTGGTGTCGCGCAGGTTGGCGATCATCTTGTTGATGTAGTCCTGGAGTTCCTGGATCTCCCCGGACGCGTCCACGTCGATCTTCAGGTTCAGGTCTCCGCGGGTCACCGCCGTCGCCACCCGCGCGATCGCCCGCACCTGCCGGGTCAGGTTCCCGGCCATCTCGTTCACCGACTCCGTCAGGTCCCGCCAGGTGCCGTCCACGTCCCGCACCCGCGCCTGACCGCCCAGCTGGCCCTCCGTGCCCACCTCGCGGGCGACCCGGGTGACCTCCTCGGCGAACGACGACAGCTGATCCACCATCGTGTTGATGGTCGTCTTCAGCTCCAGGATCTCGCCCCGCGCATCGATGTCGATCTTCTTCGTCAGGTCGCCCTTGGCGATGGCCGTCGTGACCATGGCGATGTTGCGGACCTGGCCGGTCAGGTTGGACGCCATCTGGTTCACCGACTCGGTGAGGTCCTTCCAGGTGCCGGCCACACCCGGCACATGCGCCTGACCGCCGAGGATCCCGTCCGTGCCCACCTCGCGGGCCACCTTCGTGACCTGCTCGGCGAACGAACTCAGCGTCTTGACCATCGTGTTGAACGTATCGGCGAGCTGCGCCACCTCACCGCGCGCCTCGATCGTCACGGTCCGCGTCAGGTCGCCGTTGGCGACCGCCGCCGCGACCTGCGAGATGTTCCGCACCTGCATGGTGAGGTTCTTCGCCATCAGGTTGACGTTGTCGCTGAGGTCCTTCCAGATGCCCGTGACGCCCGGCACGTGCGCCTGGCCGCCCAGGATGCCCTCGGTGCCCACCTCGCGCGCCACCCGCGTCACCTGGTCGGCGAAGGACGACAGCTGGTCGACCATCGTGTTGACGGTGGTGACCAGTTCGAGGATCTCGCCCTTGGCGTCGACGGTGATCTTCTTCGACAGGTCGCCCTTGGCCACCGCGGTCGTCACGTCGGCGATGCTGCGCACCTGCACGGTGAGGTTGTTCGCCATGAAGTTCACCGACTGGGTGAGGTCCTTCCAGGTGCCGGAGACCCCCTGCACCTCGGCCTGACCGCCCAGCTTGCCCTCGGTGCCCACCTCGCGGGCGACCCGGGTGACCTCCTCGGCGAACGACGACAGCTGGTCCACCATCGTGTTCAGGGTGTTCTTCAGCTCCAGGATCTCGCCGCGCGCGTCGACCGTGATCTTCTGCGACAGGTCACCGCGCGCGACCGCCGTGGCGACCTGAGCGATCTGCCGCACCTGGGCCGTCAGGTTGCCGGCCATGCCGTTCACCGAGTCGGTCAGGTCCCGCCACACGCCCGCGACGCCCGGCACCTGAGCCTGACCGCCCAGTCGGCCCTCCGTGCCCACCTCACGGGCCACCCGCGTCACCTGGTCGGCGAACGCGGAGAGCTGGTCGACCATCGTGTTGACGGTGTTCTTCAGCTCCAGGATCTCCCCGCGCGCGTCCACGGTGATCTTCTGCGACAGGTCACCGCGCGCGACCGCCGTCGTCACCTGCGCGATCTGCCGCACCTGCGCGGTGAGGTTGCCGGTGATGGAGTTGACCGAGTCGGTCAGCTCCTTCCAGGTGCCCGACACGCCGTCCACGCGCGCCTGACCGCCCAGCCGGCCCTCCGTGCCGACGTCCCGCGCCATCCGCGTGACCTGGTCGGCGAACGACGACAACTGGTCCACCATCGTGTTCACGGTGTTCTTCAGCTGGAGCATCTCGCCCGACACGTCCACCGTGACCTTCTGCGACAGGTCGCCGTTGGCCACCGCCGTCGTCACCTGGGCGATGTTCCTCACCTGACCGGTGAGATTCCTGAACGCCGTGTTGACGGAGTCCGTGAGGTCCTTCCACGTCCCCGCCGCCCCCGGCACCTGCGCCTGGCCGCCCAGCTCGCCCTCGTCGCCGATCTCCCGCGCCACCCGCGTGACCTCGGAACCGAACGCCGACAGCTGGTCCACCATCCCGTTGACGGTGTTCTTCAGCTCCAGCATCTCGCCGGCCACGTCCACCGTGACCTTCTGCGACAGATCACCGCGCGCCACGGCCGTCGTCACCGCGGCGATGTCCCGCACCTGCGTCGTCAGGTTCCGGAACACCGTGTTCACGGAGTCCGTGAGGTCCTTCCACGTCCCCGCCGCCCCCGGCACGTTCGCCTGACCGCCGAGCCGCCCCTCCGCGCCGACCTCGTTGGCCACGCGCGTGACCTCGTCCGCGAAGATCCGCAGCGTCTCGGTCATCTGGTTGATCGTCTCGGCGAGCTGCGCGACCTCGCCGCGCGCCTGCACCGTCACCTTGCGCGACAGATCACCGTTCGCGACCGCGGTCGTCACCTCCGCGATGCCGCGCACCTGGGCCGTGAGGTTCCCGGCCATGGTGTTGACGGAGTCGGTCAGCTCCTTCCACACGCCGGCCACCCCGGGCACCCGCGCCTGACCGCCCAGCTCGCCCTCGGTGCCCACCTCACGGGCCACCCGCGTCACCTCGGAGGAGAACGCCGAGAGCTGGTCCACCATCGTGTTGACGGTTTCCTTCAGCTCCAGCATCTCGCCGGCCACGTCCACCGTGACCTTCCGGGACAGATCACCCTTGGCAACGGCCGTCGTCACCAGCGCGATGTCCCGCACCTGCGCCGTCAGCCGGTTCGCCATGGTGTTGACGGACTCCGTCAGGTCCTTCCACGAACCCGACATGCCGCGCAGCCGCGCCTGCCCGCCCAGCTTCCCCTCGGTGCCCACCTCGCTGGCCACCCGCGTGACCTCGTCGGTGAACGTCGACAGCTGGTCGACCAGGTTGTTGACCGTCCGCCCGACCTTCAGGAACTCCCCGCGCAGCGGATGCCCGCTCCCGTCCGGGGCCTGCGTCCGCAGCTCCATCCGCGGCGACAGATCGCCCTCCGCCACCGCCGAGAGCACCCGGCCCACCTCGGACACCGGCCACACGAGATCGTCGACCAGCGCGTTCGACGCGTCGATCGCCGCAGCCCAGGACCCCTCGCAGGCCCCCGTCTCCAGCCGCTCCGTGAGCTTCCCCTCACGCCCCACCACCCGCCGCACCCGCGACAGCTCACCGGTCACGTGCAGATTGCGGTCGGCCACCTCGTTGAAGACGGCCGCGATCTCCGACATAACGCCGTCGCCGGACACCGTGAGCCGCTTGCGGAAGTTCCCGTCGCGCATCGAGACGAGAGCCGCCAGCAGCCGGTTCAGGGATGCAGTGTCCACCTCGGTGGTGCCGCTGGGGGGCACCCGCCTGCTGCTCGGGGACGGTCCGCCCTTCGCGCGCGGCTTCGTGCCCCGCGTCGCTGCGCCAGACTCCACTGTGTCCCTCCCGCGGGGATCGACCATTTCGCTGTGCTCTGTGCTCGGGTACAACGTCTGTGTACTGCTGTTACTTCTCTTACTTCTGTTCCGCACGCCCGCCGGACCGAACCGGACCGCGCCAGGGGCTGCTGCCCAGTTCCGGGGAACGCACTCGGCCTGCCCGGACCTCTCTCGACAAGCCTGCCCAGTGTTTCACCCCGGCTGAACCCGGCCATAACCGTTCGGCAGCTTCGCACATCGTCCGCACACCCTTCAGGGCGTAAACCACACGGACCGGCATCCGCACGGCCCGTGAAGGTAAGTAACCTTGCATGCGGCTGTCCAGCCACGCCGGTCCGTCCGGCCTGGGCGGTGGCACGGATACGAGCGGGCATCGGAGGGGCGGCCGCAATGACCACCGGACTGATCCCGGGGGGACAGCCCCCGGACCCCCGGCCGACGGACAGCATGCCGTCGCAGGCGCGACGCGAGCCGGTCGGCCCCGCAGCCCAGCACGTCGAAAGCAGGTCGAGGAGTTCCGTGATCACCGCGCGCGCGGCCGCCAGTTTCGAGCCCGTCGGGCGCTCGGTCGCCTCCGCACGCTCCTTCGTCCGCGACACCCTCCAGGGCTGGGGGTACGCCGACGTCGTCGACGACGCCGTGGTCCTCACCAGCGAACTGGTCACCAACGCCGTCGTGCACGCCGGCACCACCGCCGACGTCCTGTGCCTGCGCACCGAGTCCGGCGTACGCATCGAGGTCGCCGACCACTACCCGGAGCGCGAGGTCCCGCTCCAGTCCTCCGCCGTCAGCATGGGCAGCCCCGACCGCGAGGGCGGCCGCGGCCTCCAGCTGTGCGCGGCCCTGGCCGGCCACTGGGGCGTCGACTACACGCCCACCCACAAGAAGGTCTGGTTCCAACTCGACCTCCCCGAGCGCACCGTGGGCACCCGCGCCGCCGGTCCCTCCCTCCCGGCCGACCTCCTCCCGCTCGCCGACGGCCGCGTCCGCGTCGCCGTCGTCCAGGTCGACCGCGGCGGCGCCGTCGCCGCCTGGAACGAGGACGCCGAGGACCTCTTCGGCTACCAGGCCGAACAGGTCGTCGGCAAACCCCTCACCGACCTCGCCGCCTGGCCGCACACCCCCGGCACCGGCACCGGCATCGCCGAGGCGCTCCAACTGTCCCGCTGGGAAGGCAGTTACGGCATCCGCAACGCGGCCGGCCGCGTCGTCCCCGTCTACGCCTCCCACCTGCGCGTCCGCGACTCCGCCGGCGAACCCTCCACGGTCTGCCTCCTCGTGCGCGACCACGAACGCGCCGTGCTCCAGACGCCGATGCGCCTGGCCTCCTCCGACACGAGCGTCACCGCCGAGGGCCAAAGCACCGACCCCTTCGAGGTGTTCATCGGCTCCCCCGCCCCCGACGACCTCGACGGCCTCCTCCAGCGCACCGTCGAACGCGCCCGCGACATGCTCGACGGCGACGCCGCCTTCCTCCTCCTCGCCACCGACGACGAAACGGAGCTGGAGGTGCGCGCCTCGACCGGCCTGCCCTCCGCCCGCCAGCGTTTCGCCCGCGTTCCCGTCGAGGCCGGCCCCGGCCGCTACGGCTCCGCACGGATGCCGGCCGTCCACGACGACCTCACCGCGGTGCCGGGCGCCGTGCCCCTCCTCCACGGCACGGGCATGCGCTCCGTCGTCACCGTCCCGCTCAAGGTCGAGGGCCGCCTCACCGGCTCCCTCGGCGTCGCCGCCGAATCCCCCGGCCGCTACTCCAACGAAGAGGCGCTGCGCCTGCAGTTCGCCGCCGACCGCATCGCGCTGGCCGTCGAGTCGGCCCGCCTCGGCGAACTGGAACGGCTGCGCCGAGGCTCGCTCAGCTTCCTCGTCGAGGCCTCCGACCTCCTCGCCGGCACCCTGGACCGCGACCAGACCCTCGCCCTGATGGCACAGATGACGGTGCCGACCCTCGCCACCTGGTGCGCCGTCTACACCATCGCCGACCAGGCCTCGGAGCCCTACCTCTCCTACGTCCTGCACGAGGACGAGGAACTCATCGACGGCATCAAATCCCTCCTGGCCAAAATCCCCCCGCCCGACCCGGTACCCACCCCCGGAGCCCGCGTCTGGTCCGCCCCCTCCCGCGCCGCACACGACGCGGCACTGCGCTCCTCCATGCGCAGCCTCGGCCTCGACGAGCCCACCACGGTCAGCTCCGGCATCGGCACCACCCACGCCACCGCCTCCGCGGTCGGCGGCGAGACGGTCGTGCTGCCCCTGGTCGCCCGCAACCGCGTCATCGGCATGCTGACCCTCGGCAAGCCCACCGACGAACACTTCCGCCAGGAGATCCTCGAACTCGCCGAGGACCTCTCCCGCCGCGCCGCCCTGGCCCTGGACAACGCCCGTCTCTACTCCGAGCGCACGGCCATCAGCCAGTCCCTCCAGCGCAGCCTCCTTCCCCCGGAACTCCCCACGATCGAGGGCGTCGAGGTCGAGGTCATCTACCGCGCGGCCGGCGAGGGCAACGAGGTCGGCGGCGACTTCTACGACGTCTTCCCGATCAGCGACGGCGCCTACGGCTTCGCCATCGGCGACGTCTGCGGTACGGGCCCGAACGCGGCGGCCGTCACCGGCCTCGCCCGGCACGCGCTGCGTCTCCTGGCCCGCGAGGGCCTCAGCGGCCCGGCCGTCCTCCAGCGCCTCAACTCCGCCATCCTCGACGAGGGAGCCCGCAGCCGCTTCCTCACCCTCCTGTACGGCGAGCTGCGCCCCCAGGAGGACGGCAGCGCCGAACTCAAGGTCGTCTGCGCCGGCCACCCGCTTCCGCTGCGCCTGCGCCAGGACGGCACGGTGGAGGCGGCGGCCGAGCCCCAGCCGCTCCTCGGCGTCCTGGAGGACCTGGACCTCTACGAGGAGACGGTCACGCTCGACCCGGGCGACGTCCTGCTGTGCGTCACGGACGGCGTCACCGAACGCCGCGAGGGCTCCCGCATGCTGGGCGACGACGGCCTCGCCGACGTGCTCACCACCTGCACCGGTCTTACGGCGGGCGCGGTGGCCGCCCGCATCATGCGAGCCGTGGAACGCTTCGCCTCGGACGCCCCGTCCGACGACATGGCCATCCTGGCCATGCGCGTCCCGGGCCTCCAGAACGGCTGAAGGCCCCCGCCCAATCGGGCGGAGGCCTTCCTCTTCTTCGCTGAGCCCCCAAACGGAATCGAACCGTTGACCTTCTCCTTACCATGGAGACGCTCTGCCGACTGAGCTATAGGGGCCGGTCACCTTTTCGAGGTCTCCCTCGCGGCAACGAAATAGATCATACCCCGAACAGACTGGTGCTCCCAACCACGACCGTGCCGAGCGCATTGCAGGCGGAGACGATCCGCTGCATGTCCCGCTTGGTCAACGAGCCGTCCACCGGCAGCGCCAGCGTCTCGCCCGCAGCTCGCTCGGTCTCCGGCAACGACACGCACTGCCGGTACTCGGGCATCCGGTGGACCGGCGTCTTCACCGGCACCCGGCAGTCGACGCCCCGCGCCCGCAGGGCCTGCGCGAAGGCATCCCGATCGGGCCGCCCGTTGCCGGGCACCCGCACCACGTACTGCTGATAGGTGTGCCCCGCGGCCCCGTCGGGGGTCTGCACACCCTTCAGCTTCCCGTCCAGATAGGCAGCCCGCTGCCTGCGCTGCGCGACCTCGTCATAAGGAGCCTCGGACTCCCCCTGCTCCAGCACGAGAATCCCGTGCCGCTGCCCCACGGCACGCAGCCGCACCAGGTCCGCGGGCCGACCAAATCGGTGGACGACGACGACGGCCGCGGTACGCGGGCCGACGACCGCTTCGACGGCCGACGGGTCCAGGCAGTACGACACCGGGTCGATGTCGGCGAACACCGGGCGCGCACCGGCCAGGGTCACGGCCTCGGCGACTTCGACGTTCCCGAAGGCCGGCACGACGACCTCGTCACCGACTCCGACGCCGGCGGCCCTGAGCATTGCAGCAGTACCCATGTCGCGGATCGTGGTTGCGCAACGTGAACTCGAGGTGACGGACAATAAAAAAGGGCTGGACCCGGAACCGAAGTTCCGGGTCCAACCCTTTTAAAGATTGTTCGGCGGCGTCCTACTCTCCCACAGGGTCCCCCCTGCAGTACCATCGGCGCTGTAAGGCTTAGCTTCCGGGTTCGGAATGTAACCGGGC